>NZ_JAAOQS010000003.1:0-231544 GCF_011603105.1 Rhodococcus sp. A14
GAATTACGTGACGGCGGGGTGGGGAATTATGTGACGGACAAACCCCTCAATCTGGGGAATTACATGACCGCTGACATATGGCACCTTCCGGTACCGAAGCGTCGGCCGCCAGCTCGAGGCCGGGGTCTTCTCGAGGCCGGCGTTCGGCTCGATAGCCACGGCGACGTTACACGCGCTCATCGCAGTCGTGGTGCTGATCTGACGCGGCCGCAGCGACCGACGTCTCGAATCGAGTGTCACGCCGCCGCGGCCGACGATGGGCGGCGACGGACGACGCAAGAACAGTATGCGGACACGGCCGGAGTCCGATCCAGTGGTGCGGCGGCCAGCCGGGCCGGTGCTGATCGATCGACAATCGCGTGATCGCCGTCAGTCGATCATGAACCAGCCCCGGACCTGTGCCTCGTGGTCGACGTAGCGTTCGCCGGAGACGTCGACGACGACCTTGTCGATGGTGCCGCCGGTGAACGGGAACGGTGCGGTGTAGTCGGCGGTGACCGGGGAGGCGCTGTCGCGTCCCACACAGATACCGTCGCCGACGAGGCAGAACACGCCGGGCTGGGTGACGATCTCGCTGCTGGCGACCTGTTGGTCGTCGAGGTAGAGGTCGAGGGTGCCGGCGAATCCGGGCATGGTCGGGTCCTCGTTCTTGCCTTTCACGGTGAATTCGGCGGTGCACACGTGGGCGCCCGGGGTGAGGTCGCGGTCGGCGGCGACGTCCTCGATGCGGGTGCCGAGCCAGTTAAAGGTGTAGCGGAGTCGGTGATCCTTGACGTAGAGGCTGTGTCCGCCGGCGACGCCGCCGTGCGCGTAGAGCACGCCCTCCGCGTCGGGGGTGTCGACGTGGACTCCCGCCGCGATGGTGAAGGAGCGGCCGGTGATGGCGGCACCCGCGCTTTCGGGGACGTCCGCGCAGTTCGGGTAGTAGACGTAGTGGTCGCGGGGCTTGGCGGGGTGCGGGCGGTCCGAGAGGACCTGTTCGAGGGCGTTGCGGTCATCGAGGGGCAGGCCCTTGAAGACGCCGGCGTAGTAGAACCAGAGTTCCTTCATCTCGGCGAGGCGGTCCGGTTCGGTGTCGGCGAGGTTGTGGGACTGGGCTCGGTCCTCGTCGAGGTTGTAAAGCTCCCAGACGTCGTGGTGAAAGTTGCCCCAGCCCGAGATCGGCGGGTGCAGGGCACACGCGAGCCACCCCTCGTGGTACAGGGATCGCTGGCCGAGCATCGCGTAGAACTGCGTCTCCTTCCCCGGGGCGGAGGGGTCGGTCAACGATGCGGCGAAGCTCTCACCCTCGATCGGACTCTGCGTGTAGCCCTTGAGCACCGCGGGCGGGTCGATGTCGAGGAGTTCGTAGATGGTGGGCACGACGTCGACCGCGTGAATGTACTGGTGCAGCGGTTCGGGGCGGGGCGCCAGCTTCGCCGGCCAGGAGATCATGCACATGTCGGCGATGCCGCCCTCGTAGCCGGCCCACCGCTTCCAGTACGGGAACGGGGTGTCGAACGCCCAGGCCCATCCAGTGTTGTAGTGGTTGTACGAGGCGGGACCACCGAGTTCGTCGAGGTGCGGCAGTGTCACCTCGGTGGTGTCGGCGACTCCGTTGAAGAACCGCCATTCGTTGAACGACCCGTTCGGGCCGCCCTCGCCGCTTGCGCCGTTGTCGGAGATCACGACGAGCAGGGTGTTGTCCAGTTCGCCCGAGTCGGCGAGGAAGTCGATCACTCGGCCGAGCTGATCGTCGGCGTAGGAGATGAATCCGGCAAACACCTCGGCCATCCGGATGAACAGGCGCTGTTCGTCGGCGGTGAGCGAGTCCCACGGGCGGACGGTGTCGAGCATCGGCCAGAGCTGACCGTCCGGGCCTGTGGTGTTCGGCTCGCCGTGAGGATTGATCGGCGAGAGCTCGGTGTCCGCCGGTAACAAGCCCAGTTCTTTTTGGCGGGCGAGGATCTCGGCGCGGATGGCCTCGTAGCCCTGGTCGAATTTGCCCTTGTATTTGTCGGCCCATTCGGAGGGGACGTGGTGCGGGGCGTGCCCGGCCTGTGGGGCCAGGTACATGAAGAAAGGTTTGTCGGGGTTGACGGCCTTGGCGTCGCGGATGAACTCGATCGACTTGTCGGACAGGTCCTTTGAGAGGTGGTAGCCGTCCTCGGGGGTTCCGGGTGCCTCGATCGGGTGGTTGTCGTAGACGAGGTCGGGGTACCAGCTGTTGGACTCGCCGCCGAGGAAGCCGTAGAAGCGTTCGAAGCCGCGGCCGAGCGGCCACCGGCTCTTGACCGCCGACATGTTGCATTCCTCGCTCGGGGTCAGATGCCATTTGCCGACGCAGTAGGTGTTCCAGCCGCGTTCGGCCAGTACCTCGGAGATGAATCCGTTCTCGAACGGGATGTGGGTCGAGATGCCGGGGAACCCGGAGCTGAGTTCGGCGACCGTGGCCATCCCGTTGGAGGTGGCGTTGCGGCCGGTCAGCAGCGACGCACGGGTGGGCGAACACAGCGCCGTGGTGTGAAAGTTGGAGTAGCGCACACCCGCGTCGGCGATGCGCCGCATGGTGGGGGTCTCGATGGGACCGCCGAAGACGTCCATGCTGCCGTAGCCCACGTCGTCCCACGCAATGATCAACACGTTCGGGGCGCCCTCGGGGGCCTGGGCGGGCAGGTACGGCGACCAGTCCGCCACCGAGTCTCGAATGTCGACCGCGATCTTGCCCTTAAGGTTGCTGGCCATGGTGGTGCTCCTCCGGTCGACGGCCCGCTTGCGCACTTCTCGGCATGCGGGAACCCCACCTTTCAGCGTGGTCGGTGTGGTGTCAGGGCGTCTTCGCACCACCAGCACAAGCCGCGCGGGACTTATTCGCGCACAGTGCAGCAAAGCGCACCGCGGCCACGGCCGGGGTTCGGTGGCCCGCTGGCTTCCCACACCTGAGTTCGGTCATGATGGAACCCATGGCCCATCCGCGCAGCGAGGCCCAGTTCCACCACCTGCGGACGCCGCGGTCCGCGGCGATCGCGGGCATCATCTTCGGTGCGCTCTTCGCCACCAGCATTGTCCTACTGGTCACGGCGATGCCGACCACGCCGGGGGCGCCGTGGGTGCGCGGCGGTTCGAAGATCACCACCGCCCTGTTCCTCGCCCCGATCGCGGGCATCGCCTTCTTGTGGTTCATCGGGGTGCTCCGCGACCGGTTCGGCGACCTCGAGGACCGCTTCTTCTCGACCGTCTTCCTGGGCAGCGGACTGCTGTTCCTCGCCATGACCTTCGTGTCGATGGCGCTCGCGGGCGCACTGCTCGCCGTCTCCCGCCACTCGTCGGATGTCGTCGAGACCGACATCGTCTTCTTCGGGCGGGAGGTGATGCTGCACATCAACAACGTCTACTCCGTGCGCATGGCCGCGGTGTTCATGATCTCCCTGGCCACGATGTGGCTGCGGACCAGGCTGATGCCGAAGCCGCTGGTGATCGGGACGTATCTGCTCGCCGTGGTGCTCTTGGTGGTCGTCAGCTTCAGCTTCTGGGTGGCGCTGGTCTTCCCGGCGTGGGTGCTGGTAGTCAGTGTGTACATCCTCGCCACCGATCACCGGCAACCAGCTCGTCCGGACTGACACCGGTGGGGACGGCGCGTCGTCTGGCAGACCTGGATCACCGCCGCCGACGGTGGGCCGTCCTGCGTGCCGTCCTGGCGGTTGCGGCGACCTGGGCGCTGCTCGGCGCCGTCTACTACCTGGTGCCGGCGAGGAACTACCTCGAAGAGGGCGCCGGCGCCCGGGTGGTGGTCGGAGGTGCGCTCTTCGCCGGAGTTCTGGTGTGGCAGATCCGCCGGATCCTGCGCGCCCCGCTGCCCCAGCTGCGTGCGATCGAAGCCCTCGGCGCGATCATCGCGCTGTTCCTGCTCCTCTTCGCCACCACCTATCTGGCGCTGTCCCACACCAGTCCGGCCTCGTTCAACCAGCACCTCGACCACACCCGGGCCCTGTACTTCACCATCTCCATCTTCTCGACGGTCGGGTTCGGCGACATCGTCCCCAGAACCGACACCGCCCGCATCCTGGTCAGCGCGCAGATGCTCCTCGACCTGATCCTCCTCGGGGCCGTGGTGAAACTCCTCGTCACCGCCGCCAGGACCGGTCTCGGACGAGCACATCCAGGACCGCCTTGGTAGGTGGGTTTGCACCACATCGGGTCGCGCCCCTGAATCGGAAAAGCCGTCCCAGAAACGAACTCACAGGAAATGGACCGACATGAACACTGTCAGATTCTTCGAGCTGGCGACGGAATCGTTCGAGGTGTTGGGTGTTCTGTCGATGGTTGTCGGGTTCCTCTTCGCGTTCGTCCTCGCGGCGTGGACATGGAGGCGAACCGCTGATGGTGGTCGGGCGTTCACCACCCTGCGTCAATCACTCGGAGGGGCGATCCTGCTCGGTCTGGAGTTACTGGTCGCGGCGGACATCGTCAAGACCGTCACGTCCGCGCCCTCCCTCACGGACGCGGCCGTCCTGGGGGTGATCGTGCTGATCCGGACCGTGCTGAGCCTGTCCATCGAAATCGAGATCGACGGAGTAGCACCTTGGAAGAAGGCATTCGTCACCGGACCCCAGGTCCTCGCGCAGGCCACACGCCAGTCGACGCGACAGGACCCCGACCCGCACGAGTGAGGCCCGAACTGCCCCGAGTCTCGCACCCCCGCACCGACCGTGTGCAGGCATCGAACCCTCATTGCCGACCCTCGACGATCTGTCCTTCGGCGCCGCGGCGAGAGACGGTTCACCACCGCTGCTCTGGCCGACAGCGGGCTCGGAGTGCTTTGGTGGAACAGGAGGGGCACACCGATGCAGAGGCGGCTGGTCAGGTCGGGGTCCCCGCCCTAGGAGGGCAGGTCATGAGCAAAGCCGCCACCGCCGGTGCCTACCGTCATCGACGAATCCTGAACGCCGAACTCGCGGTGCTGTACATCCTCGCCGGGCTGGGTCTGGGACTGACCGTGCCGAGAATTCGGCGTGGACCCGACCTGCCGGCCCAACAGGTGATCGGCGTCCTGACCACGATCGGACTCGGCGTGCTCGGCCTGGTCGCCGTCATCTTTTCGCTGGGGATCCTGGTCGGACGGTGGGCGGCCTCGAACTACAGCCCGCGCCTGACCCAATTCCGCGACACCCCGATCTTGCGGCAGACCTTCGCGTTCGCCCTCGGTGTGACCGTCTTCTGCATCTCGGCGGCCTTCACCATCGGCCCCCGCGCCCGGGTATCGATGGCCGTCCTGATTACCGCCATCGTCTTGCTGGTTCTGATGGCGGGCCTGCTCCGGACACTCCAAGTGACAGTGGCAACCTCCATTCAACTCTCGCCCGTCCTGAGTTCCATCGCCGCCCGCGGCCGCAACCTCCTCGACGCCGCGTACCCGGACGACGCCGGCACCACGGCGTCACCCGCGGCGCCCCTGCCCGCGCCTTGCACGACGGTTACCTGGCCGAATCCCACGACCGTGCTGCAAAGAATCCAGGTCGACCGCCTCGTCTGCGCCGCGCAGGCCGCGAATGCGGTCATCGTCCTGCGCGCAGCCCCTGGCATCACCCTGCAGTGCGGCGTGCCCGTGGCCGACATCCACGGACAGCTCCCCGCCTCGGTAGTCCTCGGCGGGCTGGTCGTCGGCAGCGAGCGGACGTTCGAACAAGACCCGCTGTTCGCCTTCCGGCTGCTGACCGACATCGCGCTACGCGCCCTGCGGCCCAATGACCCGGCAACCACCGTCCAGGCCCTGGACTACATCGAGGACCTGCTCGGCCGGGCCGCCGCAGCACCGACCGAACCCCGCCGCGTCACCGACCAGCACCAGGTACTTCGGCTGGTGATCGCACGACCGAGCTGGGAGGAGTTTGTCCGGACCAGCCTCGACGATCTCATCCCCGCCGCGGCGACCACACCGAGTGTCCTGATCCGCCTCCAGCTACTGCTCGAACGCGTGCAGCATCGGGCCCACCCGGACCACCATGAGGTGCTCACCGCGCGGCTGACCCGGGTGAACGACCACCTCACCAAACTCCTTCCACCTCTCGCGTGAACAGCCTGGGACAGAACGAACCCTGGGCGGCACATCCAGTTAGCGACACGAAGCGAGGACATCATGACCGCAACCCGAGCCCGGCTGATTCGGTTCCTCGGCGTCACCCGGGCGACAGTGGGCGTGGCAGCCCTGGTGCGGCCCCGGCTGGTGTATCGCTGTCTCGGGGTCAGTGCCGGCGCCGACGGCGACACCGTGGCACGGCTGTTCGCCATCCGCGAGGTCGCAGTGGCCGCTGCGGCCCTGCAACCGGACCCCACCGGACGCCGGCTCGGATTGGCCGTGGGGGTGATAGTCGACTCGGTGGATGCGGTATCGGTAGCAATGGGCAGTCGGAAAGGCGTCAGCGCCACGGGTGCGGTACTCGTGGGAGGCGCGGCGGCTCTCTATACGGTCGCCGGCGCCTACGCGCTCATCAGCTGAGGACGTACGCGGTTCCGTGCACCCGACTCATCGAGGGAACCGACGAGATCGCCGCAGCGACATCACATATCTCGTACCGTCCGGGCCGGGGATCCGCAGCAGCTGGCCCAACTGGTCCGCAACCTCGTCGACAACGCCGCCCACCACGCCCACACCCGAATTTCCCTTGCGTGCCGCAGGTGCGAGGGAACGCCGTCATCGAGGTGGCCGACGACGGACCGGGCGTCGCCCCGGTGGACCGGGCGCGGATCTTCGAGGAATTCGTGCGCCTCGACACTCCCCGAACCCGCGAATCCGGTGGTTCCGGACTCGGTCTCGCCATCGCCGCCGAGATCGTCGCCGCACACCACGGGTCGATCGACATCCTCGACCGGGAAGGTGGGGGTGCGCAGTTCGTGGTCACGCTCCCGCTCGGCGACGACCCCTATATCTCTGAGGGCATCGAGTAACCCACGCCGCGCGTTGACTCACGAAAAATGCGCGCGTAACCCTATTCGTTGCCCCATCGACGAATGCGCGCGTACGGCGCGCCTACCCGGCCCGAGGATGGGTTGTCGGATAGGCCCGGGACGATGGGACTGACGATGAGTCAACGCAAGGCTGTGACGAAGACGGTCGCGACGAGGTACCGGCGGGCCGACAAGTCCGGGAAGGGCCGGATCCTCGACGAGCTGTGCGCCACGACCGGGTGGCATCGCAATCATGCCCGTAAGGCACTCGCCCAGGCGTGCACACCGCGGTTCGTCAGGCCCCGCGTCCCGCGGCCGCCAAAGTACGGGCCGAAAGTGGTGGCGGCGCTGATCTTCTGCTGGGCGGTGCTGGGTATGCCCGCCGGGAAGCGGCTGGCCCCGATCCTGCCCGAGCTGGTGGGAGTTCTGCGCCGCTTCGATGAACTCGACATCGACGACGGCACCGCCGCGTTGCTGGTGTCGATGTCGGCGGCCACCATCAACAGGCGCCTGGCCCCCGAACGGAAGAAGCACGAGCTGAGGGCCGCAGCCACACCAAGCCGGGGTCGCTGCTCGAGTCGCAGATCCCGATCCGCACCTGGGCGGACTGGGACGACGCGAAACCGGGGTTCGTCGAGGTCGACCTGGTCGGCCACGACTGCGGCAACGCTGCAGGTGAGCACGCCTACACGCTGACGGTGACCGACATCGCCACCGGGTGGACCGAGAACCGCAGCGTGCGCAACAAGGCCCGCAAATGGGTGATCGCCGCGCTGGACGAGATCGCGAAGATCATGCCGTTCCCGATACTCGGCGTGGACAGCGACAACGGTTCGGAGTTCATCAATCATCACCTGCTGGCGTGGTGCGAGAAGCGCAAGATCACCTTCACTCGGTCGCGGCCCGGCAACTCCAACGACGGCTGCCACGTGGAGCAGAAGAACTGGGCGATCGTGCGCACCGTCGTCGGCTACCACCGCTACGACTCCGAAGCAGAACTGTTGCTGCGGGGCAAGATCTGGGTGCTGCAGTCGCAGCTGGCGAACTACTTCTGCCCGCAACAGAAACTCGTCTCGAAGGGTCCGCAACGGCGCGAAGGTCGCCAAGAAGTACGACACGGCGACCACCCCACACCGTCGCGCCGAACACCACAAAGCGGTCGGGAAACACGACAAGGAGATCCTTGCCGACACCTACACCGGCATCAACCCTGCCGCCGGCCAACGGCAGATCCAGGCGCTGACCACGGAGCTGCTGACGCTCACCACCAGCAAGGCTGGGCCGGCCAAACGCCGCCCCTCCACGCGCGCACTCTCGAATGAGTCAACGAATCAGACTTCGCGCGCATCTTGACATGAGGCAATAGGCGCCCGGACGGTGTCGATGCTCGTCGTACCGAATGGGGCGTCGATCTTGCGCCGAAGATACCCGATGTAGACCTCCACGATGTTGTCGTCGCCCTCGTAATTGACACCCCAAACAGATTGCAGAATATCGTGTTTGGTGACGACCGCACCGGCGTGGCGCATCAGGTATTCGAGCACGCTGTACTCGCGGGGCGTGAGCTGGAGGCGGGTCTCCCCGCGGGTGACCCGCCGCATCGCCGGATCCAACGAGAGTCCCCCAGCGCGCAGGACCGGCGGCCGCGGCGGAGCCCCGCGCCGCACCAGCGCCCGCAACCGGGCCACCAGCACCACGAAGGAGAACGGTTTGACCAGATAGTCGTCGGCACCGAGGTCGAACGCATCGGCGAGGTCGTATTCGCCGTCCTTGCCGGAGAGCATCAGCACCGGCGTCCACACCCGCTGCTGACGCATCTCCCGCACCACGTCGTACCCGTGTTTGCCGGGCAACATGATGTCGAGGACCACCACATCGAAGCCGCCCTCTGTCGCGGCCGCCAACCCGGCGATGCCATCGTGTTCGACCTGCACGGTACACCCATCGGCCGTCAGGCCGCGGCGCACCGTCTCGGCCAGTCGCGTTTCGTCCTCGACCAGCAACACCCGCTCCACAACCTCCTCCACACCATCCCCGACACCAAAAGGCCAACGGTACGACCATCCACTGCCGACCACGCCGTCCACTTCACCGAGGCGGCCGACCTGAGGACGAGCGCCCGGGCAGTGGTGTCTGGTCAGCTCCGGATCCGCACCGCTCCGACGATCAGCACGACGCCGACCACGACGGCGTACCACGCGATGACCGGCACGATGCCCACGATGCCGGCGCCCGGGGCGAGCAGCAGCAGAACCCCGCACAGGGCCGCGAGGAGGCTGGCCGCCAGCATCCATCTACGCGCCGGCACCGAGCCGACTTAGGCGTCGTCGCCCAGATACAGGCGGTCGTAATACTTCGTCAGTGCCTCGATCGCCGCGACGTCTGAGAGAGTGTTTGAGAACCCGCGATGGGCGGGCGTGCGCCTCGCTGAGAATGTGATTGAGAACGGTCAGGTTCGGGCGAGTCGCCTGGTCATAGTCGCGATGGTGGCGACGAGAACCATCGCTTCGTGGTGTTCAGGCTTGGCTTCGTAGTCGCGGACACAGCGGCGATATTTAAGGAGCCAACCGAAGGTCCGTTCTACCACCCAAACTCGGGGCCGGACGTGGAATCCGGTATTACTGGGCTTGCGTTTGATGATGTCGACCCGTAGAGCCAGAACACTTTTCGCCCAGCCGAGCAGGCGTCCCGGGTAGCCGCCGTCGGCCCACACCAGCCGGATCGTGGAGAACGTGCCGCGCAGTATGGCGAGCAGCCGGTGCCCGGCGTCACGGTCCTGAATCGAGGCCGCGGTCACCACGACTCCCAACAACAGCCCGGTCACGTCCACCGCGATGTGGCGTTTCACACCGGTCGTTCGTTTCGCGCCGTCCCATCCGGTACCGGATCGGGGCACCGTGTCGGCGACCGGGACAGTCTGCGAATCGATGATCGCCGCGGTCGGACAGCGATCCCTTCCGGCTCGCACCCGCAACCGGTCGCGCAGGGTGTCGAGGATGCGATGCCAGACCCCGCCACGGATCCAACGCAAGAAGATCGCGTACACCGTCCCGACCGGCGGAAACTCCACCGGCAGTTGCCGCCACGCGATCCCACCGCGGACCAGGTACAGGATGGCGTCCAATATGATTCGGCGGCAATGCTTCTCAGGTCTGCCGCCGCGACCCGCGGTGTTGCCCGGCGCCGGCAGCAACGGTTGCAGGATCACCCACTGTGCATCGGTGACCGACGACGGGTACATCGCGCAACGGTGCCCGCCCGCCGCGTGGGGCGGACACGACGGCCACGGTGAGATGGCCGATGATGGCTTGGAAGTGGGCTCCTCGATTCGGCTTCGGGCGTCGACCCCACCAACTCAACCAGGAGCCCACTTCCACGCACCGACCACCGCAGACACACGCCGTCGACGAGTTCTCAATCACGCTCTGAGTGCAGCGGTAAACCACACCGAAACCGCCACGGCCGATCTCCTGAACATCAGCGAAGCCAACTCCACCGAGTTCGGCGGCCGGGGACGGCGGGTACCGCTGAGTGTCGAGCGGATCACCTTCACCCATCGGACGGTCTACTCACTCCGTCGGCTCATCGATCCCGCGCACTGGTCCCGACGGCACGAGCAGCGCGGATACCACCGTGGACACACCTCTCGATGGCGTGCTCACAAGGATCACGCGGGTATCGCGCCTCGACGGAACGCTGAGTACCAAGATCCAGGCTGCTCGTGTCCAGCGGCTTGCACGGACTGTCTGGCCGATGCCGGGCAAACTGGGACCGTCTCGAAGCGGCGGAGGGCCGATTTATCTCCGCCGCAACCGGACTCAGCTCCCCGCGGTCTCGGGGTTCGTGGCGATCAGGTCGAGGGCGATGTCGACGATGAGGTCTTCCTGTCCGCCGACGAGGCCGCGGCGGCCGACCTCGAGGAGGATGGTGCGCACGTCGATGCCGTACCGCTGGGATGCGGCTTCGGCGTGCCGGAGGAAGGACGAGTACACGCCGGCGTAGCCGAGGGTGAGGGTTTCCCGGTCGACGCGGACGGGCCGGTCCTGCAGCGGCCGGACGAGGTCGTCGGCGGCGTCCTGGAGGGCGAACAGGTCGCTGTTGTGCTTCCAGCCCTGCCGGTCCGCGACGGCGATGAACGGTTCGATCGGGCAGTTGCCGGCGCCGGCGCCGTGCCCGGCCAGCGAGGCGTCGACGCGGGTGACGCCCTCTTCGACGGCGACGACGGAATTGGCGACCGACAGCGACAGGTTCTCGTGGGCGTGGATGCCGATCTCGGTGGCCTCGTCGAGCACGTCCCGGTAGGCGCGGACCCGGTCGCGGACGCCGTCCATGGTCAACCGGCCACCGGAGTCGGTGACGTAGACGCAGTGCGCGCCGTAGGACTCCATGAGCTTGGCCTGGGCGGCGAGCTCGGGTGCGGTGGTCATGTGGCTCATCATCAGGAAACCGGAGACGTCCATGCCGAGCTCGCGGGCTTTGCCGATGTGCTGGGCGGCGACGTCGGCTTCGGTGCAGTGGGTGGCCACCCGCACCGACCGCACGCCCAGTTGGTAGGCGTGTTCGAGTTCGGCGATGGTGCCGATGCCGGGCAGCAGCAGGGTGGTCAGCCGGGCGTGGGTGAGGTTGGCGGCGGCGGCTTCGATCCATTCCCAGTCGGTGTTGCTGCCGGGGCCGTAGTTCAGCGATCCGCCGGCGAGTCCGTCGCCGTGGGCGACTTCGATGCCGTCGACACCGGCGGCGTCGAGCGCGGCCACGATCGTGCCGACGTCGTCGGGGGTGATGCGGTGGCGGACGGCGTGCATGCCGTCGCGGAGGGTGACGTCTTGGATGAACAGCCTGGTGGTCATCGGGTGGCTCCCTGTGTTGCCGTCGGGGCGGCGATCGTGTCGGCGACGGACTCGGCGTAGCGCACTGCGGCCGAGGTCATGATGTCGAGGTTTCCGGCGTAGGCGGGCAGGTAGTGGGCGGCGCCTTCGACTTCGAGGAACACCGCCACCTGGTGGGTGGGGGCTGCCGTGTCCCCGGACGCGAGCAGGGTGTGGACGGGTTGGCCGTCCGGGACCGGGGTGATCTGGACCTGTTGCTTGAGTCGGTAGCCGGGCACGTAGGTCGCGACGTGCTCGACCATTGTCTGGATCGAGTCGCGGACCGCGTCGTGGGTGGCCGGGTCGGGGGCGGAGATCAGGCACAGGACGGTATCGCGCATGATCAGCGGCGGCTCGGCCGGGTTGAGAATGATGATGGCCTTGCCGCGGCGGGCGCCGCCGACGGTTTCGATGGCGTGGGAGGTGGTTTCGGTGAACTCGTCGATGTTCGCCCGGGTGCCCGGTCCGGCGGACTTCGACGCGATGGAGGCGACGATTTCGGCGTAGGCGACCGGTGTCACGCGGGAGACGGCGGCGACGATCGGGATGGTGGCCTGACCGCCGCAGGTGACCATGTTGACGTTGGCGGCGTCCCGGTGTTCGTCGAGGTTGACCGCCGGCACCACGAAGGGGCCGAGGGCGGCCGGGGTGAGGTCGATCAGCCGTTTGCCGAGCGGTTCGAGCAGGGCGGCGTTGGCGGCGTGTGCCTTGGCGGAGGTGGCGTCGAAGATCACGTCGATGTCGTCGAAGTTCGGCAGCCGAAGGAGGCCTTGGACGCCGTCGGCGGTGGTGGGGACGCCGAGTCGTCGGGCGCGGGCGAGCCCGTCGGAGTCGGGGTCGATGCCGACCATCGCGCCCATCTGCAGGACGTCGGAGTGGCGGATCACCTTGATCATCAGGTCGGTGCCGATGTTGCCGGATCCGATCACCGCGACGGTGACCTTACGGGTGTTCTCGCTCATGGTGTTCACTCCTGGGTGAAGGTTGCGGTGACCGATCCGAGACCGGTGATGTCGGCGCGGACGGTGCCGGGGGTGTCGATGACGGCCATCGGTCCGAGGGCGCCGGACAAGATCACCTGGCCGGCCAGCAGTGGTTGGCCGAACTCGCGTGCGGTGCGCGCGAGCCAGGCCAGCGCCCGCAACGGGTCACCGAGGCAGGCGGCGCCGGTTCCGGTCGACACCTCGGTGTCGTCAACGAACATCTGCATCTGGGCGGCGACCGGGTCGAAGGAGTCGAGGGTGCGCCGGTCGGCGCCGAGGACGAACAGCCCGCTCGACCCGTTGTCGGCGACGGTGTCGCCGAAGGTGATGTCCCACCCGGCGATTCGGCTGTCGACGATCTCGAGGGCGGCCACCGCGTAGTCGACGGCGCCGCGGATCTGGGCGTCGTCGAGCGGCCCGTCCACCAGATCGCGGCCGAGGACGAACGCGATCTCCGCCTCCACCTTCGGCTGCAGCAGACGAGACAGCGGGATCGGGCCGGCCTCCGGGCAGTGCATGTCGTCGAACAGCACCCCGAAGTCCGGTTGGTCGACGCCGAGCTGCTGCTGGACCGCCGGCGAGGTCAGGCCGATCTTGCGGCCGACGACGCTCGCACCGGCGGCGATTCGGTCGGCGACAATCCGTTCCTGGACGGCGTACGCGGCCGCGGCGTCGTCGGTACCGATCAGGTCGCGGACCGGGGTGCACGGCGTGAAAGTCGCGGCGGCGGTGCTCAACCGCTCGGCGGCCTCGACGATAGCGTCGGCGGCGGCTCGCGCCGTGGGGGGCAGGCTGGTGCCCGGAGGTGTGCTCATCTGACGTCCCGATGTGATCGTGGGGAATGGACTGTGGGTTCCACTGTTGCCGCGGGGTGATCGCCGGCCAAGCATTGCGTTCCACTGAGCCGAACGCTGCCGGTATCGTGGACGGCGTCGCCGGTGGCAGCGGAGGTGAATCGGCAGTGTCCGATCAGGAGTTCGACCGCACGACGGTGCTGGGCAAGGTGATGATGGTGCTGCACGCGTTCACCATCGACGACTCGACCCTGTCGCTGGCCGAACTGGTCCGGCGGACGTCCATCCCGAAGGGCACGTTGCACCGGGTGCTCTCCGACATGGTGGCGGTGCGGATGCTGGACCGCACCGATGCCGGTTACCGGCTCGGGGGCTCCCTGTTCGAGCTGGGCATGCGGGCGTCGGTCGAGCGCAGCCTGCTCGAGGTGGCGATCCCGTTCATGGAGGACCTGTATGTGCGCACCCACGAGACGGTGCACCTGGGGGTCCTCGACGGGACGGAGGTCGTGTACCTGTCGAAGATCGGAGGGCATCGGCAGGCGAGCGCACCGTCGAGGATCGGGGGCCGGATGCCGGTGCACTGCACTGCAATCGGCAAGGTGCTGCTCGCCCACGCCGCCAGTGCTCTCCGAGAGCAGGTGCTTTCCGCTCCGCTGGCCCGCTACACCCCGCGGACCATCATCCTGCCCGGACCGCTGCGCACCCAGCTCGACCGCATCGCCGCCGAGGGCATGGCCTACGAATACGAGGAATCAGCAACCGGAATCGTGTGCGTAGCCGCCCCTGTCCGCGAGAGCGAGGACGTCGTCGCCGCGATCAGCGTGACCGGCCCCTCTCATCGCTTCCGGCCCGACAACCACACCAGCTCGGTCCGCGCCGCCGCGGAAGAAATCGGAGCCACACTAGCGCGGCGATCTCATCTGCTACGGAATTGAAGACCGGGGTATGCTCGACGGGCTGGTCCGCTGAGTGGACCGCCTGTCGGAGGATCCATATGAACGCGTCGTTGCTGGGAAAAGTGCGACTGCTGCTCGACAGCTTCGATGCAGATTCCGGAGCGCTGTCGTTGACCGAGCTCTCACGTCGGAGCGGGGTTGCGAAGGCGACCGTGTACCGACTTGCCGGGGAGATGGTCCAGATCGGGTTCTTGGAGCGGGTAGGAACCGACTACCGGTTGGGACTGCGCCTCTTCGAACTGGGCCAGCTGGTCCCGACACAACGCATCATCCGGGATGCCGCGGTTCCGTTCATGCAGGACCTGCACTCTCTCACCCTCGAGACGGTGCACTTGGCGATTCGGGACGGCCTCGACGTCATGTTCGTGGAAAAGATCTCCGGTCACCGCAGCGCGCGGCTCCCGTCGCGGATCGCAGGCCGATTCCCGATCGAGGCCACGGCGACCGGCAAGGCGATCCTCGCGTACTCGCCGTCGAGCATGTTCGACGAGGTCGTCGCTCGTGGGTTCGCTCCCCTGACGACTCGGACCGTTGCCTCGGCTCTGCGCCTTCGTCGGCAACTCGATCGGGTCCGTACAGAGGGTTTCGCGTTGGAGGTCGAGGAGGTCGGACTCGGTATGACCAGTATCGCGGTACCCGTGTTCGCCGGTTCGATGGTGGTCGGTGCGGTAAGCGTGACCACCACGACGTCGCGGATGAATGTCGGCCGGGTGGCGAAGCCGTTGACGGCCGCGGGATCGAACATCAGTCGTGCCCTCCGTGGCGTCGCGCGTTCGGCCTGACACCGAACCCGAGCGAGAGAACGGCAAGGACAGCGCACCCAGTCATCGTGACGGCCACGGCGAGCGAGGTGTTCCCTAGGGCGCCGACGACCGGGGCCACGACGGCGGCCGTACCGAACTGCGCGAACCCGACGATTGCCGCCGCGGTCCCGGCCGCGTCGCCGTGCCGGGTCAATGCCAGAGCCGGCGCATTCGGCATGACGAATCCGGTGGCACACAGTAAGGCCAGCACCGGCACCGCGAAGCCGGCGAATCCCACAGTGCCATGAAGAGCCACGGCGACGAACATGACTCCAACGACGACGCTGACGGCGAGCGCGACGATACAGATCCGGACGGGAGACCAGCGGTCCAGTAGCCGCACGTTGAGTTGGGCCGCCCCGATCAGGACGACGCCGCCGGCCGCGAACGCCATCCCGTACACGGTCGGATCCAGTTCGAACTCCCTCTGCATGACGAACGAGGATCCGGCGATATACGCCCACAGGACCGCACGGCCCAGTCCACACACGAGGACGAGCGTCATGAAGCCGCCGTCGCGAACGAGCCGGGTGTAGGTCCGGAGTGCAGGGGCAAGTCCGCGTCGGCTCCGGTGCGAGGGCGGCAGCGTTTCGGGCAATGCGACGGCACCGATCAGCATCAACAGAGCCGCGAGCACCGCCAGCACGAGGAACACACCGTGCCACGACATGGTGGTCATGAGGATTCCGCCGATGCTCGGCGCCAGGATCGGGGCCACACCCATGACCAGCATCAGATGGGAGAACATGACAGCAGCGGCGCGGCCCGAGAAGAGGTCCCGGACAACGGCGGTCGCGATGACCGCCGTCGCCGCGGCGCCCACCCCCTGAACAGTCCGGAACGCACCGAGCACCGTGATGGTCGGCGCGAAATAGCACGCCACGGACGCGACGACATGGACTGCCGTGCCCAGCAGGAGTGGGCGACGCCGACCGTAGCGGTCGGAGACCGGGCCGATCACCAGCTGTCCGAGAGCGAGACCGATCAGCGTCCCGGTCAGTGTCAGTTGCACCGTCGACTCCGAGGTCTCGAAGTCGACGGCGATGGCTGGTAGTGCCGGTAGATACATGTCCACGGTGAACGGGCCCAGTGCGGTGAGCACACCGAGGACGAGGACGAGCTGGATGCGTTTCGTCCCGACGGGTGGTGCGGGGATCAGCTCCGAGCAAGTGCTGCTCGTGGTCACGGGTGTCGCTGTTCGAGGAATCCCGTAACGAGCGAGTAGTAGTCGTGCGGACGTTCCTCCTGCAGGTGGTGGGACGCGCGGTCCATTATGTAGAGGTGGCCGTGCTTGATCATTCGGGCCAGCATCAGCGGATAGTCCGGCGTGAGGAAGGCGTCGTGCATTCCCCACGCGAACAGAACCGGCGCTTCGATCATCCCGAGTTCGGTCGTCAGATCCTGCCAGTCCCCACGCGGATTATCCGACGCCGCGGCCAGCGCCATCTCGTCGGGATCGAGACTTTGCCGGTACCGCATCTCGAGCGTGTCGTCCGGCAGCTGGTCTCCGTCGAACCATTCGAGGCGAGTGATGAGTTGCCGCATCTTCTCGCGGGTGGGACCGTCGCCGCCGTAGTACACGTCCCGGGCGTTGCGGCCGCGCCGGCCGTCCTCCGGCAACGGGGCGAGCGGTCCGTAGAAGACCGGCATACTTCCGGTGATCACCAGAGCCCGCACCCGCTCCGGGTACTTCGCCGCGAGATTCAGGGCGATCGTCCCGCCCCATGAATTGCAGACGAAGTCAGCTCGGGCGATGCCGAGCTCGTCGAGAAGGGCGACGATCTTGGCGGCGTGAAAATCCCACATCGGTCCGCTGATGGTGCACTTGTCGGACTTGCCGTATTGGAGGATGTCGACGAGCACGGCTCGACGATCGTCGGCGAAGAGTGGTGCGACGGGGCCGAAATCTGACCACGCCGTGCAGCCGGGGCCGCCGCCGTGCAGGAAGATCGTCGGAGACCCCTCGCCCATGTCGTGGTAATGGAATTTCACGACCGCGGCCGTGGCGTACAGACTGTTCGGTGGATGTGCCATGACCACACCTGACCCGATCTGCGGCGGTGGCGGAAGCATCTCGGTCCGCTGGACGGTCCGGGACCGTGGTGATGCCGCCACACCGGATCTAGCTTTCGCCCATGCGAACTGGTCTGGATTCAACCTTCGAACGCGCGTGCCGGATGATCGGTACCACCACACACCGCCGCCTCGGGGAAGTGCGTGCAGCAGAGTCCGTGGCGTTCGCGCGGGCGTCGGCGGAGCACGATCGTCGATTCCTCGACCCCGGCCGGGAAGACTTCCGGGTCCACCCGATGTACCTGCCCAGCCTGCTGCGAGGACCGGATGGCGCCGACACCGCTGAGTATCGCCCCGACGGCATGTTCGCCGATGAAGTGCCCGGCACGGCCGGGCTGGACGTGCGCCTGTTGGCGGGAGGGCAGACCATCGAGTTTTGTTCGACTCCCCCGCTCGGTGTGCCCCTCGAGGTCACACGCACCGTGAACGGTGTCGACTGGAAGGGCAGTGATGGCGGTGAGTTCCTTCTGATCACCGTGTCCAAGACCTACCGCGTCACGGGATCGGTCACGCTGGCAATTGTCACGGAACGGTTCATCGTCCGATGACGCCCAGTGGCGGATGGATGGTCGGCGATGCTATCGAACAGGTTGCGCTGCAGTGCGATCCGGTCAGGATTCTACGTTTCGGTGCAACCACCCACAATGCACACCGCATTCACTACGACACCGACTACGCCCGTGCCGAGGGCCTTCCCGACCCGGTGGTGATGGCTCAGCTGCAGGGGACGCTGTTCTTCCGGGCCGCCGCCCGCCTGGCCGGCGAGGTCGGTGCGGTGGCGTCCGTGACGTGGCGCAACCGAGCGCCCGCCCCCGTGGGGTGTGTCCTGACGGTCAGCGGAACCGTCACCCGGATCGAGGGTGACCGGATCGAGGTCACCCTCGTCGAACACGCCGACGACGGGGCATTGTGCGCGGAGGGCAGCGCGGTGATCACCACGACACCTCGATCGTCACGACGGTGAACCCGGTCTGCTGAGCGAACCGGATTTGTTGAGGTGCACGGCGATCGATCGGAAGATCTCCTGCATCACTTGATCTCATCTCGAGAGGACTTCACATGACTGGTGTCGAGGCGCCGGAGAACTCGCAGGTTCTCCCGGAGAGGCCGCGCGCGGCCGGTCGGCAGGACTGGACCGCCTGGCCTCGATACAACGAGGCAGGCAGTGGTTACCGCGGTTACTGGTACCCGGTGACATGGGCGAACCATGTAACAGGTGAGCCGACGAGCCACACCATCTGCGGCGAGAAGCTCGCGCTCATTCGCGACGCAGGCAAGGTCTACGCACTGCATGACCGCTGCCCCCATCGTGGCGTCCCGCTGTCGGAGGGCGATCAACAGTTCCCGGGGACCGTCAGCTGTCCCTATCACGGGTGGACGTTCCGGCTCACCGACGGCAAACTGGCCGCCGTCATCACCGACGGGCCGGATTCGAAGATCTGCGGCAAACTGTCCGTGCAGACCTACTCGGTGGAAGAACGCCTGGGCCTGGTCTGGGTGTACATCCCGATCGGCAACGAGCCCGTGCCGTCGATCGACGAGCAGTTGCCCCGTGAGCTCGTCGAGAACGAAGGCGTCGTCGGGGGCCGGATCCAACCGCGGGGCGGTAATTGGCGCTTCGCCTGCGAGAACGGATTCGACGAAGGGCATGCGAAGTACCTGCACCGCACCGCGTTGTGGCGGTTGTTCAAGCCGATGCCGACGTGGAACATCACCAGCATCGTCCCCGAAGGCCGGTGGATCTACCGGGTCCAAGACGAGGTCTACTGGGAGGCCGATTTTCCTGGCGTCGGGAAGTGGACGAACAAGCGCTGGTGGAAGAAGAAGCCCGACGAGAGCCAGATCTCGCAGATCGGCAACGTCGGCGCCGGCGTGAAGGTGAATCCGGTGATCGCAGCCCAGAACTTCCCGGGCTTCGCCTCGTTGTCGATGCCGGGTGTGCTGCGGATCGCCTATCCCAACTTCATTCACTACGAGTTCTATGTGCCGGTCGACGAGGATCACCACCAGTACGTGGGACTCATGGTCAACTTCGAGACCGGGGTGAAGAGGCTCGGCTTCTACGCCAAATACCTCGGTGCCGTGCGGTGGCTGTTCCACGGCCAGTTTTCGGGCCAGGACGAGTGGATGGTCCGCGTCACCGACGCTCCGCCGGAGAAGCTGTACCGACCCGACGTCTCGCTCACCACGTGGCGAAATCTCGCCGAACAGGAATATGGGGAGAAGATCGCGGCTGCAGTCGCTTTCGCGCCGGCAGCACCCGATAGACCGGTTCGTGAGCGCCGTGCCTCCGCGGCGCGGAAGACTGCGCAGCCGGCGACATCCACCGAGTCGGCCAATGGGGCGAGCGCACCCACTGCGGCCGACGCCGACTAGAGGAGAATTTCGATGTTCAAGACTCTGACCGGCGTGACGTTCGGCGTCCTGCTCGCCACCGGCGTGCCGAGGGCATGGCGTTTCGTCGCCGCACGCAGCAACACCCAGGTTCACCGGATCAACTCGTGACGGCCGCAACCGCAACCCCGCTCGCGGGCCTCGACGAGCAGCGCCGCGCCTGGACCGAACAGGCGTGGGCGACGGTCGATCGGGAGCGATTACGGGAGCTGATCATCGGTCTGGTGGACATCGCCAGCCCGACCGGCGACGAAACGCCACTCGCACAACACATCACAGAGACGTTCACGGCCAGCGGCATCGAAGCGCACACGATGGATCTCGACGACCGCCAAGCCAACTCGTGGGCACGGCTGCGCGGTGACGGGTCGGGGCCGGACCTCATGCTGTACGCCCCGATCGACACGGTCACCAGCGGCAACAGCGAGGAAGACGTGCCCTGGGCGGCGGAGACGCTCCGTCCCGACATGACGGCGCGAGCCGACAGCGAGGGCGACTACGTCATCGGCCTCGGCGCTTCGAATCCGAAGGGGCATGCCGCCTGCGTCATGGCGGCGATCGAAGCAGTGCACGCTGCGGGCATACCACTCACCGGCGACCTTATCGCGGGTTTCGGAGCCGGCGGAATGCCGACGAACCCTCGTCCGGGCGTAGGAAATCCGCGCCGGAACACCGGCCAGGGCGTGGGCTGTTCGTTCCTGCTCGAACAGGGAGTCTGGGCAGATTTCGCGCTCATCGCCAAGCCCGGGTGGACGGTCTCATGGGAGGAGGTGGGCCTGGCCTGGTTCGAGGTCACCGTGCACGGCACCCACACTTACGTCGGATCCCGGCATCGGCTGCCGTACCGCAACCCCGTCGCACTGGCGGGCGAGGTGGCAGTACGCCTGGAGCGATGGTTCCCGCAGTACTCGCAGGCGCACCGGAGCGGGCTGGTGCTTCCCCAGGGCATGGTCGCGAACATCCGGGGCGGGTGCGAGCGGACCGCCTCGTTCACCCCGGCTCACGTGCGGATGATGGTGGATCTGCGCCTGAGCCCACGGACCACACCGACCGCCGCCAAACGCGAACTGGTCGACGCTGTGCGGCGGATAGCCACCGAACTGGACGCCCGCATCGACGTGGAGCAGATCCTATCGATCCCGGGCGAGTCGTCCGACGAGCGGATGTGGCTCTGCCGCAGTGCCGTAGCAGCCTGGGAGGCGGCCGAGGGCCAACCGCACCGCGCGGTGCACGACGCCAGTGGCGCAACGGACGCGAACATCCTGCGCAGCCGGGGAATCCCGACCATACGGGTCGGCATGCCCAAGGTGGTGGACGCACCGTTCGAGGTGGACTTCGCCATGGGGATGAACACCGTCGACCTGGCCGAGGCCGAAAAGCTTACCCGATACCTGATCCGTGTTGCCGTCGACACGGCGACCCGCACACTCGAGGAAGTAGGAACAGGCTGATGGCCGAGATCGTCTTGGGGGTGGGTGCGTCGCACAGCACCCTCATGAACACCCATTGGGAGGAAACAACACACAAAGCCGAGGCGGAACGCTTCCGGGAGGCGCTGGTCACTGCGCGGGAGCGGATCGCCGCGGCGCGGCCCGACGTGGTGATCCTGCTTGGGTCGAATCACTTCAGAGGATTCTGGCTCGATCTCATTCCGCCCTTCACGCTCGGCGTGGGCGAGTGCATCGCGAGCGGCGAGTCGGGTACCCCGAAGGGCCCGCAGCGTGTCGACGCGCACCTGGCCGGCCACCTCGCCGCGCAGGTGGTGGAGAGCGGACGGTTCGATCTCGCATTCTCCGCCCGCCTGCAGATCGACCACGGGCAGTCGCATGCCATCCAGTACCTGCTGGCGGACCTCGACGTGCCCATCGTGCCTCTGGTCGTCAACGTCTTCGCACCACCGCTGCCGACCTTCGGGCGCTGTGAGGCGCTCGCACACGCGCTCCGCGCGGCGCTCGACTCGTATCCGGAGGACAAGCGGGTGGTCGTGATCGCGTCCGGTGGTCTGTCGCACCGGCTGCCATGGCCGGACTGGCGTGATCCGCACGGTGAGGACGACGACTTCATGGTGCAGGCCTGGCTCGACGGTCGCGAGAACTGGTCGGACTACGACGTGCGCCGGCGGGAGATCATCCGCGCAGCCGAGGCGGCCATCTCACCGGAGTTCGACGACCGGATCCTCGATCTTTTCGAGACCGGCAAGGCGGCCGAACTCGCGGAGTTCTCGACCGACGAGGTCGACACCGAGGCAGGTAACGGTGCGCAAGAACTCCGCACCTGGCTCATGATGGCCGCGATGGTGAACTACGTTCCCGCGGAACGCCTTGCCTACGAACCCATGCCGGAATGGCTCACGGGGATGGGCGTCGTCGTCCTCGATCCCACCACTCGGCCGCTCGCGCCGTGACTCGTCAACCCTTCACACCCGACAAAGGACACACACATGACAATCTGGAACGAACTCGCCGGACTCGACTTCGCGGTCAAGACGGTGGACGCCGCCGGAGTTCCCACCCGGTCGCTACAGGCCGGCGCGGGCGAGGAGGCAGTGATCTTCCTCCACGGCACCAGCGGTCACCTGGAAGCCTTCGCGCGTAACATCGCCGCACATGCTCCGTACTACGAGTGCCACGCGATCGACATGCTGGGCCACGGCTACACGGGCAAACCGGATTACCCGTACGAAATTCCGCGCTATGTAGACCATCTCGTGAACTACCTCGACGCGGTCGGGCTGGACAAGGTCCACCTCGTCGGAGAATCGCTGGGCGGCTGGGTTGCCGCGTACCTCGCAAGTGAGCAGCCCGAGCGAGTGCTGTCGCTACAACTGCTCGCCGCCGGAGGCACCGTCGCAAACCCCGACGTGATGCAGCGCATTCGCACTTCGACCACCAAGGCCGTCCAGAGCAACGACATCGAACTCACCCGTGCCCGGCTGCACCTGCTGATGCACGACCCGGTCAACGCCACCGAGGAACTGGTGGAGGCCCGGCACCGGATCTACCACCAGCCCGATTTCGTCGCCAACATTCACAACCTGCTGTCGCTGCAGGACATGGACACGCGTCAGCGAAACCTGCTCCGGCCCGATCGGCTCGCACGCATCCAGGCACCGACACTGGTCGTATGGGGCCACGAGAACCCCTTCGGGGACGTGCCGGAGGCCGAGAAGATGGCCGCGGACATCGCCGGTGCTCAGCTGCAGCTGTATCCGGAATGCGGCCACTGGCCCCAGCACGAACAGGCGGCACTGTACAACCCGCTGAGTCTGGAGTTCCTGGCGAAGGCGTCCGAGCGCGTGAAGAGCGTCGTCTGACCGGAGCCGACAACACGAAACCGTGAAGCCGGCCGCGTCCTCGAGCGCGGCCGGCTTCGTGCATCGAAAGGTCGGCCATGTGTCTGCAATTACTCAGCTTCTCGTTAGTTCAACCGAGGACGGCAATCGGGTGCCCGCAGTGAAATCGGCGCCGGCGCCAGTCCTCCCCCACCCCTCGGACCGGCGTCGATGTACCGAACCCACGACACGAGGCGGTTGAGGCTGCGGGGGCTACCGACCGGATCGTTGCCATCGGAAGTGCATCCCGCATCACGATATGGCACCGAGGTCAACGATCGCCGCATCAACGTACTGGTAGAGCCGAAGAGCCGAGCTGGCGAGCTCGGCTCTTCGGGTTGGCCATTCCTCCAGGGATCAGTCGACGCGTACCCCTTCGCTGAAGGCCGCTTTCACCTGGCCCACGAGTCGGTGGTTCGAGAACAGCTGGCTCGCGGTCATTGCAAGGATGAGTGAGCCGTCCAGCACGGCTTTGTCGCCTTCCGGCGCTCCCGCATACTCCGCGGCTTCGCGGGTGTGCATTCCCAGTCCCGGGACGAACTCGATGTTGGGATGAATCGACGGGATGATCTGACTGACGTTGCCCATATCCGTCGAACCCGGAAAGACCTCGGTACGTGGGGGTTCCGTTCGTCGACCGACGCGCGCGAAATTTCGTTCGACAAGATCGCCGAGTACCGCATTCGGCTGTAGCGCTGCGTACGTAGGCGATTGCTGAATAATGGACACCTGCGCGCCGGTAGCGATGGCTGCACCGCGGGCGCAGTTCTCGACCCTTGGTTGGAGGTCGTCGACCAAGGCTCGGGTATCGGCGGCACGAATGTACGCTCGGAGCACGGACTTTTCCGGGATCACATTCGGCGCTTCTCCACCTTCGAGCACGATTGCGTGAACTCGCACGTCGCTTGGGAGCTGCTGGCGCAGAAGTCCGATCGCGTTCAAGGTGAGGACGGCGGCATCGAGTGCATTGACTCCTTGATGTGGAGTGACCGCTGCGTGTGCCGCCTTTCCGGTGAACTCGAAGTCGAGCGCTACGCGGCCCAGCGTGGTCATACAGGAAAGGTTCTCACCCGACGGATGCATCATGAGCGCAGCATCGATTCCATCCAGGCACCCTGCTTTGATGAGGTACTGCTTACCTCCGCCGCCTTCTTCTCCGGGACTGCCGACGACCAGCAGCCTGCCGACTGCACGCCCGTGATCTCGCATCCACGCCTGCACCGTCAAGGCCGCGCCCAGACCGATCGTCGCAATTACGTTGTGCCCGCATGCGTGACCAATCTCCTCCAGCGCATCGTACTCGAGGAAGAACGCGATCGTGGGACCGTCCGAGGCCGAACCGTATTCAGCGAGAAAGGCGGTCGGCAAACCTCCGACCCCGAGTTGTGTTGCGAAGCCCGCTTCCTCGAGTTTCGAGACGAGGAGGGCACTTGCGGCGGTCTCCTCAAATCGGATCTCTGGATTAGCGTGAATCTCGTGACTGATGTCGAGTAAACCATCGGCGTTCTCTTCGAGAAACTTGCGATGGAAGGCCTCGTCTTCGATGTCGATAGCTTCGTCGATTTCGCTGTTCGCGATTGTGCTCACAGATTTCCTTCCGGGTGTTCCTAGTGTGCGTCAGTTGAGGTATTCCCCAGGTCCGATGGGTAGTCCGAAAACTGTCCAGACGACAAACTGGAGCATCCAAATCAGATAGAACGTTGCAGCGTACGGAATCATCAGTGCGAAGACCGTACCCACGCCGGCCCTCTTGTCGTACTTCTGGATGTATCCGAGTGCTACCGCCAGAATCGGGCTGAGGGGCACCAGCATGTTGGTCGACGAATCTGCGATGCGATAAGCGAGCTGGGCGTAGGCAGGATTGACGTCGTGCAACATCATCATAGGCACGAATACGGGAGCCATGACTGCCCACAGCGCTGAACCACTCGAGATGACGAGACTGAGCACGATCGTCACGAGGCTCAGCATGATGAGAGCGACGACACCGTCGACGTCTAGAGCCTCGAGAAGTCCGGAACCCTGCACGGCCACCCAAAGGCCGAGGTTGGTCCACTGGAAATAGGCGATCGTCTGCGCGACCGCGAAGACCAGAACCAGTATTCCAGCCAGATCTTTCGCCGATTCGATCATCAACTTAGGGACGTCACTACTGCTGGTGATCGTTCCCACTGCAATTCCGTAGGTTATGCCGACCGACACGAAGAACAGAAAAATGATCGGAACGAGGGAGTCCATGAATGGCGAAGTGATGATGGAACCATCTTCGCCGCGAAGAGCCGCGTTGGGTGGTGCCACGAGTGCAATGACAACCGCGGCATACAGAAGCGCGACGAGTCCCGCGTTACGCAACCCGCGACGCTGATCCGCGGTGATCAAGAATTCGGAATTGTCACGGTCGGATCCACTGCCATCGTAGGGACCGAGTCGAGGCTCGACCACCTTCTCGGTGATGAGGACTCCTACGATGGTCAAGATGAGAGTCGATGCGGACATGAAGTACCAGTTCGATACCGGAGTGACGACCACCGAACTGTCGACGATTCCCGCTGCGGACGTGGTGATTCCAGACAGTAGTACGTCGGTGCCGGCGACAATGAAGTTGGCGGAAAATCCTGCGCCTACCGCTCCGAACCCGGCTGCCAAGCCTGCTATCGGATGCCGCCCCACCGCCAGGAACAACATGGCCGCCAACGGGGGAATGACGATGGCTGCCGATTCAGAAGCGATGTTACTGACGATGCCGACGAAGATCACCACGAACGTCAGCATTCTGGGAGACGCCCGCACGACAATGGCTTTGAATGCGATCTCCAGCAGGCCGACTTGATTGGCCAATCCAACTCCGAGGAGCATGACGATGACCAGGCCGAGCGGCGGGAAGGACAAGAAATTGTCCAGCATGGTTGTCAGTGCGAACTCGAGTCCATCCGCGGATAGCAGGTTCTGGATGTCAACCTGTTCCTGCGACTTGGGGTCGATGACAGTCGCGCCGGCGAGCGACGCAATCAACGACAAAATGGCTATCGCAACCGCCATGTACAGGAAAAGTATAAAAGGGTGCGGGAGTCGGTTCCCCACCCTCTCCACTCGGTTCAGTACGTTCCCGGGCAACTTCTTCGTGTACTGCCTGATGACGCTCGTCATATGCAAGACTTTCATGTCAGTTTCGCTGGGCGGGCCGAAAGGCTCGATGCTGGGTTGGGGGCAGGAGGCCGTGTTCCGCGGCCGCTCGTCCTCGGGTCTCGACGTCGCCGCCATCCCGTTTGGCAACTTCGGATTCCGGGACCAGCCACAACTGTTCATCGGTTCAGATGCGGACACGAAGCCTGCGCGTAGGCACGTTCAGAACTCCATACATGGCCCTCGCCTCTCTGTGGTGTGGATCACCCTGGGCGACGAAAGTTAACACTGGGGCCGTACGGATGCGAACCTTCGTGGTCCGCAGAGCGGACTACAGGTGCCCGGCGGCCGTTGTATCGTTCGCAAGGGTGGCCAGCCAGGGTTGCGCGGGGAGAGGGCATCGACGCCGTTGGCTTCGATCAGTCCGCGCGCCACAGCGATTTCTCCGACTCCGCGTCCGGTGGATGGTGATTCCTTCACCAGTTCCGCGTTGGTTGCGTACTCGAGCAGCGACACCAAGGCAGTAGCAACAACGGCGGATCTCTCGACTGTCACCTCCAGTTCCGAAGCCAAAGACGAGGGAACACTATCTATTTCGTGAGTCGCTCGATGGCGCGATCACCGTACACAGGGTGAACGTTGATCACTGCCCCCAATCGCGGCCCGCCGATGAGATGACTGCGCTCGCCGAATCGGGTCGAGGAGGAATTGATCCGCGAACTACGCTTGCCGGATCTTCTTACCGGCGTCGATGACCGCACCGGCGCGTTTCTCATCAAGATGCCCGAGCTGTAGGTTCGTCTCGCGCGCCGCTCGCTCGATCATCGCCGACGCCGAGATCAGCAGAGGAAACTGCCTCGTGGTCGTTCCTGCGATCGCGAAATTCTCCACGCCACGTGCGGTATGAACTCCGCAGTAGGCGTGACTCCGCACCGACATTTCACCGACAGTGTCGCGCTCGATACGAAAGGCTCGGGTCATTAGTTCCGTACTCGTCAGTTCCGTACTCGTCGCGATGTTCCGTGCGCGTAAATTCTACGACTCGGTCCGCACGGTGGACCCGGTTGATTCACGCCCCATCGAGGTGGCATTAGGTTTCTTCACCACAACCCCACAAATGAGGTCCAGATCACAATAGGAGGTGTACAAACATGGCCTGGCGATCGATACTCGGCAAGGTGACACTTGCCTCAGCGGCGGTGGTTCTTACGGTCTCGACCGGGGCGTGCAGCCGCCCCGCCACGCAGACCGCCGCCGATTCCGCCGGCGGTCCGCTCCGGATCGCCGTGGGCATCGACGCGTCGTACGCGCCCTTCTTCGTCGCCGACCAGGAGGGCATGTTCGCCGATGCCGGCCTCGACGTCGAGCTGGTCCAGTTCGGCCGGGGTGGCGAAGCCGTCGACGCGCTCGCGACCGGCCAGGTCCATCTGGCCGGCAGTTCGGACACCACGACGATCGCGCAGCTACGCCAGAATCCGTCCCTGCGGGCGATGTACTCGTACGAGGTGTCCGGCGACTACCTCAAAGTGGTGTTGCGTAACGGGGTCGACTCGGCCGCTGACATCCGCAAGATGGGCATCGTCCCGGGGCTGAGCCAGATCTCGACCGACAGATACCTCCAGGCCAACGGAGTTCCTGCCGGCTCGGTCGAGATGGTCTCCGCCACCCCCACGGACATGCCGGCGCTCCTCGACCGGGGTGACATCGACGGATACGTCCTGTGGGAACCGTGGCCGTCCACCGCGCTCGCGCAGGGCAGCGGGCACGTCGCTGCCGTCACCGGTGACTTCGACTGGTTCTACCACCACTGGGCGATCACGACCGAGCCCTGGCTCGACAAGAACGAGGGCACCGCCCGTGCGGTTGCCCGGGTGCTCGTCGAGGCCACCGCGCGGGTGGAGTCCGATCCTCGAACCGCCGCCACCGCGACCAGGAAAGCCGTCAACGTCGCCGACGATCAGACCGTCACCGCGGTCGACGAGATCGACTTCGGCGTCGAGAACCTGACCGACAAGAGCATCGAGTCCGCACAGTCGATCGTCGACTTCTACGAGAAGATCGGCGTTCTCTCCGAGCAGCCGGATCTGGCCTCGGCCATGCTGCTCGATTGGTACCAGGAGGAAAAGAAATGACCGTCCCCACACGCGGCACAACCGCGGTCCCCAGCGGCGGCACGACCGCCGTTGCATCGGGCGGCCCGGCCGCCGTGCCCACTTCGGGCAGAACCGTCACCGGCGTCCCCGTCGAGGTCCGCGATCTGGGCATCAGTTTCGGAGCCGCCGAGATCGTGTCGGGAATCGACCTCGAGGTGCGACCAGGCGAGTTCGTATGTCTGCTCGGCCCGTCGGGGTGCGGCAAGTCGACACTGTTGTCCGCGATGGCCGGCTTCATCGAGCCCCGCGCCGGCGAGATCACTTGCAATGGCGACGAGGTGAACGGCAGCAACCCGCACGCCGGCATGGTCTTCCAAAGTTCCGAGGCCCTGTTCGAGTGGATGACCGTGACCCAGAACGTCGCCTACGGACCCAGGATGCACGGAGCCAACAAGGCCGACCAGGCGCGCATCGCCGCCGAGTACCTCGCGATGGTCGGGCTCCCACACGCGGGGAAGAAGTTTCCGGCACAGCTGTCGGGCGGTATGCGGCAACGGGTTCAGATCGCGCGAGTGCTGGCCAACCAACCGTCGCTGGTGTTGATGGATGAACCCTTCGGCGCACTCGACGCTCAGACCCGGCAGGTCCTGCAGGTCGAGCTCGACAGAATCTGGCGGCACACCGGGTGCACCGTCGTGTTCGTCACACATGACATCGACGAGGCCTTGACGCTCGCCGACCGTGTGGTGGTGATGTCAGCCGGACCCAAGGCGCGAATCAAGAGCATCTACGAGGTGCACGCACAGCGCCCACGGGACAGGGCGCACCCCGACGTGATCGACATGTACGAGAAGTTGCGTGACGACATCCGCGCCGAGGTCGTGGCCTCGCTCCGCAATCAGGGCATCGAGGAGGACCAGCTATGACCGCAGCGGTACAGAACACCGTCCCCACCCGCAGCGAACGAGCGCAATCGGCCCGAACGAGACGCTCGAGCGCAGGTGGGGCCGCCCTGCGCACGGCGGCGTTGTGGGTCGCTTCCGCGGTCATCGGTCTAGGGGTGTGGTCATTCCTCGCCTGGTGGTACGGCCCGACGACCATCGCCTCTCCCGCTCAAGTCGTCACAGCAGCAAGGGAACTGGCGGAAAGCGGTGTCCTCTGGACATCGATCTGGGCGTCGGCCCAGCGCATTTTGGTCGGGTGGAGTCTCGGCGTAGTGATCGGCGCCCCCGTCGGCATTCTCATGGGCCGCGTCAACCTCGTGCGTCAACTGCTCGACCCGTATATCGAATTCTTCCGTTTCATCCCCCCGATCGCGTTCGTGACATTGGCGGTGGTGTGGTTCGGCATCGGTGAGACGTCCAAGATAGTGCTGATCTTCTACACCTCGGTGTTCATCGTCACCGTGAGCACGATCGCCGCGACCGTCGCGATCAGCGAGAACAAACTGCAGGCTGCCGCCAACCTGGGAGCCGGCAAACTGCAGATCATGAAGACGGTGGTGCTGCCGTCGTCGGTGCCGGGCATCGTCACCGGCGCCCGTCTCGCGATGGGCAACAGCTTCCTGACCATCGTCTCCGCCGAGATCGTGGCAGCCGACCACGGCATCGGTTCGATGATCTGGCAGGCCCGGAACTACGGGCGCATCGACTGGACGTTTGTGGGCATCATTGTGCTCGGGATCATGGGCTTTCTGTTCGACCGTGTCCTGAGGGTGTTGTCGGGCCGGTACCTGACGCGGTACGGCGTCAAGTAGTAGTCCTCGCACCGTTACCCCGTGCACAGAGCACCGGGTAACGAGGCGTCGGACGACTCCGGCACAGACAGAGCAGAGCTACAGGCGGGTCCACCGGCATTTCTCCTTCGCCGGTGGACCCGCCTTTCCGTGTTCGTGTCCGTTCGTGTCAGCGGCAGGAATGAACACAGTCTGCTGACCGGACCGGTTTCATTTATCCGGCGCGGCAACATGATTAACGTTGCCGGCATGAACGCTTCGCTCAACGCGTCGACCGGCACGGACCTCGACGTCGACATTCTCATTATCGGTGCCGGCCCGGCCGGTCTCTACGGTGCGTACTACGCCGGCTTCCGCGGACTCCGGGTCGCCGTTCTCGACGCTCTTTCCGAGCCCGGTGGCCAGGTGAGCGCGATGTACCCGGAGAAGGCGATCCTCGACATCGCGGGCTTCCCGTCCGTGAAGGGGCGAGATCTCGTGAACGGATTGCTCGCTCAAGCCGCGCCGTTCGATCCGGCGTATCTGCTCGGCGAGCAGGCCCGGACACTGAATCACGCCGAAGACGGACGAGTCGTGATCGGGACGAGCAAAGGTCGCACCGTCACCGCCGGTGCGGTCGTGATCACCGGCGGGATCGGGACATTCACGCCGCGCCCTCTCGTGAAGGGGCTCGATTTCGTCGACCGCGGTCTCAGCTACTTCGTGCCCGACCTTTCCGCGCACACCGGTAAGGACGTGGTAATCGTGGGCGGCGGCGACAGCGCCTTCGACTGGGCGGCCCATCTCGAGCCGATCGCGTCGTCGGTAACCCTGGTGCATCGTCGCGACAAGTTCCGTGCTCACGCGGCGACGGTGACGAAGGTCCGCGAGAGCACTGTGCGCATGCTGGTCAATGCGGACATTGTCGCGGTCCGCGGCAACGGATGGGTCACGGAGGTGGACGTCGCCCACAAACTCGACGAGACCACCACCACGTTGCCGGCGCAATCCGTCATCGCCGCTCTCGGGTTCACCGCCGACCTCGGACCGATGATCGAGTGGGGACTCGAGATCGATTCGCGCCACATCGTCGTCAACACCCGAATGGAGACCACCGTGCCGCGCGTGTATGCGGCCGGCGACATCACCGACTACCCGGGGAAGGTTCGTCTCATCGCCGTCGGATTCGGTGAGGCGGCAACCGCAGTCAACAACGCCGCTGCCGTCCTCGATCCGGACGCTGAGATCTTCCCGGGCCATTCCACGGAAAAGGAGAGCTGACAATGGCATTCGTCATAGGCGACGCATGTATCGACTACATGGATCGCTCCTGCATGGAGGAGTGCCCGGTCGACTGCATTTACGAGGGCGGGCGCAAGCTCTACATCAATCCGAACGAGTGCATCGACTGCGGCGCCTGCGAACTCGCCTGCCCGGTCGAGGCGATCACGGTGGATCGGAAGGCAGACCCCGACTTCAAGGAGGACGCGAAGCGTTTCTTCCTCGAGGTCCTGCCGACCCGGGCGGAGCCGGTGGGCAATCCGGGCGGCGCCGCGAAGATCGACGTCATCGGCGTGGACACCCCGATGGTCACGGCCTACTGATGGCGATCCGGTTCGGATACGCCGACACGAGGTTCGGGCAACTGCACTATGCGGAATCGGGCAGTGGCCTGCCGCTCCTCCTGCTGCATCAGACCCCGCGGTCCTGGGACGAGTTCCGCGAGTTGATCCCGCTCCTGGCGGACGAGTTCCGGGTTCTCGCCCTGGACATGGTGGGATTCGGAGCGAGTGCGTCACTCGCTCCGCCGCAGACGATCGAGGCGTTCGCCGACGCCGCCTGGGAATTCCTCGACGCCGTGAACGCCGGACCGGTGGCGGTCCTCGGGCATCACACCGGCGCCGCGGTCGCGATGGAGATGGCTGCCGGCCGCCCCGGGCGAGTCGAAGCCGTGGTGCTGTCCTCCTGCCCATGGACGGAGAGCAACAACGAATCGGGTTCGGGAAGCGTGGACCGCGCCGTCCGCAAGCCTGACGGCAGCCACCTGCAGACCCTGTGGAACCTGAGACGACCGTATTACCCGGACCCGGCGACGGATTTGCTCGACCGCTTCCTGCGCGACGCCCTCGCGCACGGTGTCGATCCCGCCGAGGGACACCGTGCCTGCGCTCGTTACCAGGTGGCGGACCGCATCGGAGCGGTCACGACGCCGGTGCTGCTGCTCGCCGCCGGTGCAGACCCGTTCTCGATGCCCCACCTACCGACGTTGAGGAAACAGCTCACCGGGGCGCGGGTCGTACGCGAAGAGGTGATCGAGGACGGGACCGTTGCGTTGATCGAGCGCGAGGCACCGCGGGTGGCTGCTGCGGTCCGGTCCTTTCTGAACTCACCGGACGTGCGGGCCGTGCCCGAAAATTCGAGACGGGTCCGGTGACCGGACCCTGTGGCGTGCGATTCGCCATCGTCCAGCCCTAGCGTGGCTGTGATCGGGACGAATGCCCCGCCAATCGCCAGGAGGCAGCAGTGACTACAGAGGCGCAGCATTCGGTCGGCCTCGGCCCGGTCGTACCAATCCCGTCGGCGCACCGTGTTGCCGGACAGGACATGTCGTCCGTTCTCGGCAAGGCGCGGCTCATTCTCGACGCGTTCGGGAGCGAGCACAGCGACCTCTCGCTCACCGAACTCGCACGTCGAAGTGGTGTCGCGAAGGCGTCCGTGCACCGGCTGGCCGGCGAACTCGTCGAATGGGGACTCCTCGAGCGGGCGGGCACGAAGTACCGTTTGGGCCTGCGGCTGTTCGAACTCGGACAGCTCGTCCCCCGGCAGCGCATCCTGCGTGACGCCGCGCTGCCTTATATGGAAGATCTGCTCCTCGCGACGCAGGAGACGGTGCATTTCGCGGTTCGGGACGGTATCGACGTGCTCTATATCGAGAAGATCGTCGGTCACCGCGGATTGCAGCAGCAGTCGCGGGTGGCGGGCCGGTTGCCGCTGTACTGCACCGCGACCGGGAAGATGATCCTGGCGTTCTCGCCACAGTCGGTGTTCGACGAGGTGATCGAGCAAGGATTCACCGCCCTCACCGCCCGCACCACGATGTCGGTCGCCGTCCTGCGCCAGCAACTCGACCGTATGCGCAACGAGCAACTCGCAGTCGAAGTCGAAGAGACCCGCATCGGCTACATGAGTGTTGCGGTGCCGGTGTTCAGCGGACCCCGCACCCTCGCGGGTGCCCTGTCGGTAACAGGTCCGACGGCGCGGCTCAACGTCAGCCGGGTTGCCGGCGCCCTACGAACCGCGGGCATCGGGATCTCCCGAGCACTTCACGCGATGCGCTGCGCATACTCGGCGACCGACTTCGCCGGCGCCGAGGCGTGCACACCTGCGATGTGCTCGTTCAACGGGTGCGGCCGGTAGCCGGTGGTTCGAGGCGGCTGCCGGGTCACCGGGACGAGACGGCGTCGGCATCCCAGGTGCCGCTGCCGACCCCACGCGCCCGGAGTACCTCCTTGCGGACCTTGCCGGTCTCCGTCAACGGAAGTTCACTGACGACATCGATGAACCGCGGCAGAGCGAAGTACGCCAGCTGAGGCGCCGCATGGTGACGTAAGACATCGGGGTCCGCCTGCATTCCTTCCCGGAGGACCACCGCTGCCATCACTTCGTCCTCGGCGAGTTCCGACGGCACGGGGAAGACCGCGACCTGCGCGACCGCTGGATGCCGGGCCAAGGCCTCCTCGACCTCGGCCGAGGAGATGTTCTCGCCGCGCCGTCGGATGACGTCGCGGACGCGATCGACGAATCGATACCAACCGTCGGGTTCCCGGACTACCCGGTCACCGGTGTAGATCCAGTCGTCCGCTACGCGGGGAGGCTCGGACAGGTATCCCGTGGCAAATCCTCCGGGAAGGTCTGTGCGGACGACAAGTTCGCCGGGAACGCCGTCCGCGACGGTGGCGCCGGCGTCGTCGACGACCTTCGCGTCGTAGCCGTCGCGCACCGTTCCGAGACAGCCGGGTCGGCGATCGCCGGGCACAGTTCCGAGGACGAGGTTCGTCTCGGTGGTGCCGTAGCCGTCGACGAGTTCGACGCCGAAACGCTCACGAAAGGGAGTCCACAGGCGGGCCGGAGTCGCCGGCGCCAGGGCACGGGTGGCGCGGTGCTTCTTGTCGTCCGTGCCGGGTTCCCGGCCGGTGAGCATCGCGACCATCGCACCGAGCAGGTAGATCACCGTGGCGTCGCTGTCGGCCACCTGCGCCCAGTACCGCCGCACCGAGAAATGTTCGCCGAGCACGAATGTTCCTCCCGCAACCAGCGCCTGGAACAGTGTGTTGAGCGCATTCGTGTGGAACAGAGGAAGGCCGTTGTACAGAACGTCGTCGGGTCCCAAGCCCAGGGAGGCTCCCACTCCTGTCCCCCACCACAGTGATTGAGCATGCGGGCAGCGGACCCCTTTCGGGTGTCCCGTAGTCCCGGACGTGAACAATATCGCCGCCGTATCGAGCGCGGTTACCGCGGGGTCGGCCGCTCGTCCGGGGATTCGGCTGTCGTCCGGCCCGGGAACGGACGAGGTGCCGAGTATCCAGGATTCACCGGTGAATCGTGTCTGCTGGAGCCGCGAGAGAAAGGTGGGCTCGATCAACAGGTGACGCGCCCCGGACTGCTCGAGCACGCTGTGGAGGGCGGCGCCACGCAATGCTGTGTTCAACGGCACCATGACCGCTCCGAGCCAACTACAGCCGAGCAGCAGGTCGATCATCTCGATGCGGTTGGCGCACATCGCGGCCACCGCGTCACCCCGACCGATCCCATGTCGGGACAGCGCCTCGGCCGTCGTTGCGGCTCGCTGGACGAGTTCGCGATAGGACACCTCCACGTCCCCGGCCCGGACGGCGAGATGATCGCCCCGCTCGGTGGCACGCTGGACGAGCAGGGACGGAATCGTCATCGCCGCCGGGAGGAGCAGAGAATCCGATTCGGGCGTCACTGGTGTCACCTTCTTTCGGCGAACGTGCGATGGCGGACGGTCACGGTACGACGACCGCGCGGCCGGCGACCTTCCCTTCACGCATCATCTGCAGAGCAAACGCGATGTCGTCGAGCGGAAACTCCTGAACCGCCATGCCGATCTCGCCGTCGACGAGGCGCCGAATGAGGTCGGCTGCGAGTTCCGCCTGTCGCGCACTCTTGCGAATCATGTTGACCGGCAGCATCTGTACATCTTTGAGCAGCCAGTTCGGCAAATCGATCGTGAGTTCGGTCCCCAGCGTGTAGCCGATCAGCGCGGCCCGCCCGCCCGGTACGACGCGCTCGAGCAGGTACGGCAGCGAGTCGCCACCGAGGGTATCGACGAGCACATCCGCCACCGGATCGGGTCCCAGGGTGTCGGCCAGTTCACGCCCACGGCCGACGACCGGTCGGACACCATCGGGCACGAGCGGGACCTGGTCGGCTCGCGGCACCACACCGATCACGTCGGCGCCCGCGAGGAGCGCGAACTGCGCAGCCATGGACCCGACCGCGCCGGCTGCTCCGGCTACGAGGACCCGCTCACCCGCGGTGACGCGGGCGATGTCGTGCACCGCGACGAAACCGGTTGTGCTCGGGAGAAAGAACGTGGCCGCGATGGCCGGTTCGAGGGCTGAATCGAACGGAGTGAAAACCTTGTCGGCGGCCACGAGGTACTCGGCCCAGCATCCGGGCTTGAATAGGCCGACTCCGCCGCCCCGGACCAGCACCCGGGTACTGGCGTCGAAGATGTCCGATTCGATCACGGTGCCGGCCCCGTCGGTGCCTCCGACGTGTGGCAGGGCCGGCTTGATGTCGAAGTTCCCGCTGCCGACGGTGAGGTCGAGGTGCCCCAGCGCCGCCGCGTCGATCCGGACGAGGGTCTGTCCGGGTTTCCGGGTCGGCACCTCGACGTCGTCGATGATCGGGTCGTGTCCGAATGTGTGAAAGCGGGCTGCACGCATGTTCTGTCCTTCGGGAGTGCTGTCGAGTGGAAAAGTCTGATCGAAGTGACCGGCTCAGGTGAGGACCGAGTCGGCTCGCAGCCGCGCAACGGTCTCCGCGGAGTAGCCGGTGACCTCGCGGAGCACGGCATCGGTGTCCGCGCCCAGCACCGGCGCCGGTTGCCGGATCGTGACGGCTTTCCCGACCCGGATCGGAGCGCCCTGGTGGAGAAAGGCTCCCGGCCGGGGATGGACGGCGGGCACGTAGTAACCGCGGGCACGCAGATGCGGATCGGCTTCGACGAGGTCCCGCCCGTTCTGCACGGTCCCGGCGGGGACGCCCGCCTGCTGGAGTTGCTCGGTGACGAGATCGGCAGGCCGCGGCGACGTCCATGCCGTGATCGCCGCCGCGATGTCGGACTCGTGCGCCCGTCGCGCCTCGGGCGTGCGGAAACGCTCGTCCGTGGCCCATTGCGGGCGGTCGATCACCGCGCACAACCTGGTCCAGTCCGCGTCGTCACGAACGGTGACCGCGCACCAGCGGTCGGGTCCGAGGCAGCGGAAGACGCCGTGCGGTGACATGTCGGGATGAGCATTGCCGAGCGGAACAGGAAGCTGTCCGGCACCCGTCGCCTGCACGACACTGGTGCCCATGTGTGACGCCATCGCCTCCAGCTGGGAGAGATCGATGTGCTGACCGCGGCCGGTGCGATCTCTGTGCTCGAGGGCGGCGAGAACCGCTGCGGCGCCGTGTAATCCTGCGACGATGTCGCCATGACCGTAAATCACTCCGACGACGTCGTCGGCGCTCCACCCGGTGAGAGCGGTCAGTCCGGTGGCCGCGGAGACGATGTCCGCATAGGTGACCCAGTCGCGTCGCGGTCCGGTGTGACCGGTCCCCGACATGGAGACATACACGACGTCCGGACGTAAGGAGCGGAGCCGCTCGTATCCGAAGCCCATCTTCTCCATTACCGACGAACTGAAGTTCTCGACCACCACGTCGGACTGCGCCACGAGGTCGGCGAGCACGGCCAGTCCTGCCTCGGAACGCGTGTCCAGAGTGATGCTGCGCTTGTTCCTGTTGACGTCGTTGAAGTACCCGCTGGTGTTCGGGTCGTCGTGTGGTCCGCGGGACAGGTGCATGAACGGCGCGAACCGTGTCGGGTCGGGTCGGCCCGACGACTCGACCTTGATGACGTCGGCGCCGTGGTCCGCCAAGATCTGAGTGCAGTAGGGACCGGCGAGAACCCAGGTGAGGTCCAGGACGCGGACGCCCGACAGGGGCAGCAGGTCCGGCCCGGATGCGGTCACGGTCGGTTCGAGGACTTCGGGTTCCGGCTCGTCGAGGAGAACCTGGTGCGCACCGATCGGGGAAACCGGCAGGGCCCGGGTCCTCCCTCCTTCCGGGAAGGGGAAGGAGAAGCCCAGATCTCGAACGGTGGACCCGGGCTCGTCGACGTCGACGAAGAAGTCGCGGGCCTGGAGTTGGGGGTTCGACAACAGTTCATCCGGTCGGACGACGGCCGACCACGGCAGCTTGCGTTGCTGCGCTGCCCGCGCGAAGTCCTCCTTCGGCCACTTGTCGAGGAAACGCTGCAGCACGGCAAAGATGTGGTCCTGCTGCTCTTTCCGCTCGACGGGGTCAGCCCATCTCGGGTCGTCCAGATCCTCCTGGGCACCCTCTTCGACCAGCCAGGAGACCAGCGCGTCCCACATCCGGGGACTTCCGCCGAGCCCGCCACCGACATAACCGTCAGCGGCCCGGAACAGGCCGTGCGGTACCAACGGGTGCACCCGACCGGGTCGGTCCGGGACGCGATCCTCGTGGAGATAGGCCAGGGCGCCGGCCTCGAGGCCTGCCGCCACGCATTCCTGTGCGGAGACGTCGATCAGGGGGACCGGGCCCCGACGCCGCGCCTGGAGGCCGAGCAACACCGCGACCGCGGCGTTCACCCCTGCCAGTTGTTCGGCTTGCCCCTGAGGTAGCGACAGCGGGGGCCCGTCGGCTTCACCAACCTGGGCGAGCATTCCACCGAGGGCCGCGAGCGTCAGATCGGTGGCGCACCACTGGCGGCGCGGACCGTCGACGCCGAAGGGTGTGACCCGTACGTGAACGACCGATCCCGGTGCCGGCTCGATCGGCTCGTCGCCGACGGCGCTGCCATCGAGATATACGTCCGCCCCGGCCACCAGGCGCGCCAGTTCCGCACGGCCCACGGCTGTCTCGACGTCGATGGCGACGGATTTCTTTCCGGCGTGCCAGTGCGTAAATGTGTGGCCGTCCAGTTCCCGTCGCGTCGGATCACCCTCCGGCGGTTCGACCAGGACAACCTCGTATCCCAGTCCGACCAGGATGCGGCCGGCGAATCGGCTCAGCGGGCTGGACAACTCCACCACGCGAATTGCGCTTTCCACCAGAAGGACTCCGTTTCATAGTTCCCAGCGGGCGTCCGCCCGTTCACTGGAACCGAACCTACGTCGCATTCCCGTACCAGTGAATCGATCTGTTCTGCTGACCGAACCGGACGGACGCGTCGTCGCCGAGCGTCAGGCCGGGGGTTGGTTCAGGTGGTCTGTGACCCACCCACGGAGCAGAACGCGCGAGGTATCGACTTCTCCTGTGATCTTGCCCTGGCCTCGGAAGAAGGTGACCAGTTGATTCGCTCGTGCCACGTCGTCGTCCGTGAAGTCGCGCACCCCGAAATCGATCTGGGAGACGGTCCGACGGGCCTCGGCCGGATCCATCTGGATCGAGTCGGAGATCGCCTTGGCGGCCCGCTCCGGGTCGGCATCGGTGATTGCAGCGGCCTCGGCGATCACGTCGAACACCCGGGCGGCGACGTCCTCGTTCGCCGACAACCAGGAATCGGACGCCAGGATCCATTGTGAATACCTGGCTCCGAAGTCACCGGTCGTCGCGACGACACGACCGCCTGTCTCCACGGCCTGCTCGACCCACGGATCGAACGACAGGAATCCGTCGATGTCACCGCGGGCGAGCAGCGCCGGTTGCTCGGGCGGACTGGTGTTCACGAGCTTGACCGACGCCGGGTCTCGACCGAGGCTCCGCAGATACAAGTCGGTGAAGTAGAGCCCGATACCGGGGAACACACCCATCGTCTCGATGTCCTTGGGCTCCACACCCTCGCGGAGGGCCACCTGGAAGTAGCGGTCGGAATCTTCGAACGCGCCGAGCGCGCGCAGCGACGGATTCGCGGCCATGACGGTGAGCGCCGTGGAGTCGGCGTTCCCGGACAATTCCGAAGTCCCTGCCACAACGTTCTGCGCGCCGGCTGCTCCCCCTTCTGTCTGCATCACCTGAACGTCCAGTCCGGCGTCCTCGAACATGCCCTCGGCATCGGCGAGGAAAATCGGCGCATACGACGGGTCGACACCCACGGAGATGCGGATCAACCCGCTCCCCTGCGCTGCTTCGGTCGCGGGCCGGGTACAGGACGTCGAGGCGACGGTGAGAGCCGCCAGTGCCGCGACGGCGAGCAACGCGCGCCGTCCGATCGAGTGTGTCATGAGAATCCTTCGGGTGAGGTGGCGAGCCGGGTCAGCGGCCAGTGAAATGCGGCGGACGCTTGTCGAGGAAGGCTTGTAGCCCTTCGGCGGCGTCGGCCGTGCGAATGAGATCGAGGACACCGGCAAACTCCGCGTCCAGTGCCTGATCGAGTGGGAGTGTCCGTCCTGCTTCGACGACCCGCTTGAGGAGGCCGATTGCGGCCGTCGGTCTCGCCGCCCACTCGGCGGCGAGACGGTCTATCCGCGCGTCGAATTCGTCGTCCGCTACCACCTCGTCCACCAAGCCGATCCGGCGGGCCTCGTCGGCGGACAGGCGCCGACCCTCCATCATGAGGAGCTTCGCTCGATGAGCGCCGAGCAAGCGGGGCAAGCGCTGACTGCCGCCGGCCCCGGGAAACAGTCCGAGACCGATTTCCGGGAACCCGATCGACGCCGACGCCGCCATCACCCGCACGTCACAGGCCAGTGACAACTCCGCTCCGCCGCCGAGTGCATGCCCGTTGAGGGCTGCCAGCACGGGTTTCGGAGCGGTCTCGAGGACCTGCTGCACCTCGATCCAGGGCCGCATCGCGTGCTGCGTCTCCTCCGACAGTTCGCGCATCACTCGGATGTCGGCGCCGGCCACGAAGAAGCGTCCCGTTCCGCGCAGCACGATGCACCGCACGTCGGTGTTCGCCGCCAGCGGCTTCAGGGTGTCGAGCAATTCCGCGATCAGCGCAGGATCGAAGGCGTTGGCCGGCGGTCGCTCGATGCGCACGACCGCCACGGCGTCGGCCACAGCGGCATGGACCGATGCGGCGAGCGGAGGGAAGGAAGGCGTCATCTGTACTCCATGGGTCGGTCGACTGGAACTGAGAATTCGAGTATCAGTGCGCTCGCGCCCCGGCACACCCCCAGCGGTCCGGTAGGCGAACCCGCAAGACCCAACGAGGACCGCACGCGAAGCATTCCGCCGAATCGAATGAACTCTCCGACTCGCGACGGCTGAGAAACGGGGATGTACCGCCAGGAGGCTGGCGTGCGGTAGTCAACGCCCTATCTGTCTTTCGCCGATCTCCCACATCCATGCAGGTCAGCCTTTCGGGTCCGGCTACCGGGACGGTCTTGATGCGGCGGATGCCGCACCTGCAGATACTTGGCTGCCATTGGCGGGGCTCCAAGCCTTCCTGTACGCCTGCGAACTCTCGGGGTCGACCCTGCCGCCGTGAAACTGCTTGGTACCGGCCGTCCCGAGCAACCCGCCCTACTCGCCCGTGGCCACATCGACGCCTCCATTTCGTTCGACCGGGAATCATCCGACGGTCAAGTCCATGGGGGTGGTGTACGAGTTCGTCGCGTGACTCCTCGTTGGTGAGTTAGGCAGTCAAGGCCGGTGTCACCTCCTCGGTGGACTCGGTGCTGCTGTCGGTGAGCTTGTCGTTGCGGGAGCGGGCCAGAACATCCAGGCCGAGATAGCGGCGCCCTTCGATCCACTCGTCGTGTTGCTCGGCCAGGACCGCCCCGACGAGCCGGATCAGGGCGGTACGATCCGGGAAGATTCCGACCACATCGGTTCTCCTGCGGATTTCCTTATTGAGGCGCTCCTGCGGATTGTTGCTCCAGATCTGTTTCCAAATCTGCTTGGGAAATGCGGTGAACGCCAACAGGTCCGACCGTGCTGCGTCGAGGTGGTCAGCGACCTTCGGCAACTTCTCCGACAGTGCGCCGATGATTCGATCATATTGGGCATGAACAGAATCCGCGTCGGGTTGGTCGTAGACCGAGTGCAGCAACGTCTTCACCCAAGGCCACGACGCCTTCGGGGTCACCGCCATCAGGTTCGTCGAGTAATGGGTTCGGCACCTCTGCCACGAGGCACCCGGCAGGGTCCCACCGATCGCCGCCACCAACCCGGCGTGCGCATCGGAGGTCACCAACCGCACCCCGGACAGGCCGCGGGCCACCAGCGACCGGAAGAACGCCAGCCAGCCGGCACCGTCCTCGGCGGAGGTTACCTCGATTCCTAGGATCTCCCGGTAGCCCTCGGCGTTGACGCCGACCGCGACCAGGGTGTGCACGTTGACCACCCGCCCGTTCTCCCGCACCTTGAGCACCAGGGCATCGGCGGCGACAAAGGTGTACGGGCCGGCGTCAAGCGGGCGGCTGCGGAATGCTTCGACCTGGGTGTCGAGGTCCTTGGCGATCACCGACACCTGCGACTTCGACAGGCTGGTGATGCCCAACGAGTCGACGAGCCGGTCCATCCGCCGGGTGGAGACGCCGAGCAGGTAGCAGGTGGCCACCACGGTAGTCAGAGCCTTTTCGGCGCGTTTGCGACGCTCGAGCAACCAGTCGGGGAAGTACGAACCGGACCGCAGCTTCGGGATCGCCACGTCGAGGGTGCCGACGCGGGTGTCGAAGTCGCGGTGCCGGTATCCGTTACGAGAGTTGGTGCGCTCCTCGGAGCGTTGTCCGTAGCCGGCGCCGCACAGGCTGTCGGCCTCGGCGCCCATCAGGGTGTGAATGAACGTCGTCAGCAACTCGCGCAGCAGGTCGGGGCTTGCACCGGTGAGTCGGTCGGTCAGGATCTGCTGCAGGTCGATATCGTGGGCACTGGTCATCGCGTGGTCCTTCATCGAGTGACTTTGGTAGGTCTCTCGAAGAGTCACGCGATGGCCACCTTCGTTGGCTACGACACGCCGGTCAGATGCGGAACCGGTTCATACACCATCTTCATGGACGCAACCCATCCGACAATTCAAGGAGATTGGGTGAGCGTTACAACACGACTGTTCGCGAAAACAATTATCGTGCTGGCATTGACGGCGGCCCTGACAGGTTGCGGTACACATGCGGGACCCGAAGATGCAGCTTCACGTTCACAAGCAGAATCGGACAGTCATTCATTGGTCGTCACAACGAAAACTGGTGACGTGGAGGGGATATCAGCTGGACAGGTGGACCAGTTCCTCGGCATGCCTTATGCGGCCCCACCCATCGGCACCCTGCGGTGGGAGCCGCCCGCACCGGCGCCGACGTGGGACGGCATCCGTTCAGCAGCGGAATTCGGCCCGAGGTGCTATCAACCGGTGAGCAGTGGCAGCAACGATGTGCCTTATGGCGAAGATTGTCTGTATCTGAACGTCTATACACCGTCCGAACGAACGAGAGGGCCCCTCCCGGTCCTGTTCTGGATTCACGGAGGTGGCTTCATGACTGGTTCGGGAAGCCAGTCAGATGGGTCACAAATCGCGGAAAAGTTCAACACAGTCGTTGTCACCATCAACTACCGACTCGGCGCCTTCGGCTTCCTCCAGCTACATGGAGTCGATGACGGCACCGCAGGCAACTTCGGACTCCTGGATCAGCAAGCAGCGCTGCGCTGGGTTCGAGAGAACATCGCAGGCTTTGGCGGCGACCCCGGTCAAGTCACTATTGTGGGTCAATCTGCCGGAGGACACTCGGTGTGCGCCCAACTCGCTTCGCCGACAGCGACCGGCCTGTTCCAGGGCGCGATCATCCAAAGCGGCGGATGCCCGAGCCACTCAACTGAAGAAGCGCAGGCCGACGCCGTCTCGTTCGCGGGTTCAACAGGCTGCTCCGAACCCGGCGACATGGCCCGGTGCCTACGATCGCGATCAGGCGAAGAACTTCTCGCAGCGAGCGCGAATTTCGGGGGAATCCTCACCGGCCCTCTGCCCATCGTCGGGGGCCCCGAACTTCCGATTGCACCGGACGCGGCGATCAAGTCTGGTTCGTTCAACAATGTCCCCATCATGATCGGGGAGACACGCGATGAAACCCGAGGCTGGGCAATCCCTTTCGCAGACATGACCGAGGACCGTTACAAGCAGGAACTGCAAGAAGAATTCGGACCACTTGCACACGCTGTCGCCGACCAGTATCCGTACTCGTCGTTTCCGAGTCCGTACAGTGCGGCCTACGCACTCAGTACGATATGGAATGACAGCAGTGTGTTCTACGGGCTCGGAGGATGCCAATACCTGACGCTGGCGAACGACATTGCTGTCCACCAGCCACGAGTCTTCTTCTACAGGTTCGACGACGAGCACGCGCCCACACGCGAAACCAAACTCCCCAATTTCGACGTAGGAGCAGCGCATTCCACCCAGCTGCCGTACCTGTGGGGCGGGGAATTGGCGACGCGGTTCACTCCGGAACAGCAGCAACTGTCGCAAACGATGATGGCCTATTGGTCAGGATTCGCCGCGCACGGCAGTCCCACTGCTCCCACTCGGCCCGAGTGGCCGGCGATCGGTGACGGCAAAATCATGGTCCTGGACTCAGGCACCAACACACGCACCGTCAGCACGGAGCAGTACGCAGCGGACCACCGGTGTGGATTCTGGAACGAGCAGAACTACAACTGGCTCCCCACCACGCCCACTGCCTGACGATCGTCGACAACACTCTGGTTATCGTCACGCCGAGGCCCGTAGCGCCCACACACATACCGTGTCGTGACCAGGAAGGACGCAGGATTCCGGCCCCCAAGGGATCATTTGTGCCTTGGGGGTCTCGGGTGGTGGGTTCCATGCATGCCTAGATGGACGGGCCTCACAGCGAGCGCTATCGGTTGCGTCTATGAAGATGGTGTGCGGACCGGATCCGAATCTGACCGGCGTGTCGTAGCCCAATGAAGGCGGCCATCGCGTGACTCTTCGAGAGACCGACCAAAGTCACTCGATGAGGACCACGAGATGACCACTGCCCACGACATCGACCTGCACCAGTTCCTGCCGGACCGCCTCACCGACGCCAGTCCAAACCTGCTGCGGAGCCTGCTGGCCACGATCATCGACGCGCTCATGCGCGCCGAGGCCGACGCCCTGTGCGGTGCCGGCTACGTGCAGTGCGGTACCCCCACCCGCGCCGGCACTCTCGACGTCGCCATCCCCAGCTGCGGACCGGCTCGTACTTCCCGGACTGGTTGCTGCAGCGCCGCAAACGCGCCGAGAGGGCGCTGACCTCGGTGGTGGCCACCTGCTACCTGTTCCGCGTCTCCACCCGCCGGATGGAAAAACTCGGCGATTCCCTCGGCATCACCTCATTGCATCGCCAAGCTCGAGCCGGAGTAGGACGACTGACCCGTCCGCCGCGACACTGCCGCGAGGGGCGGGCGACCAGAGTGTGGCCGCCGCGAAACCGGACGACAAATACACACCGATTCACGTCAGCGGCTCACACGGCAACTTCCCCCGCTTGACCGCGTCGACCAAAGTCGCGTGGTCGCGTTCGGTCTGATCCGCATAGGCGTGCGCGAACCGGCTCAGTGCGACGTCGAGCGTGTCCGACTTTCCGACGTAGCCGCCGATCATCGACGCACCACTGGTCCGCGCGTGGCCCTTCGCGAGCAGGCGCCCGCAGATGCCGGCGTAGTCGGTCAGCGCTGCCGCGCTGAGGTGGTCGATCGGGATCGCGCCCTTCATGTTCCGGAATTGCCGCACGTAGTACTGCCGGCCCTCCACTGTGGTCCAGCCAAGCAACGGATCGCTGACGGTCTGCAGGGCCTGCTGGTACTCGACAACGCGCCGGCCCTGGTGGTCGTGCCAGGCGGACTCGCCGTGTACGAAGCGCGCCACGACGGAACGACGCGCCTGCTTGAGCTGCAGGAACACCACGTCGTCGGCACTGCTCCCTTCGCACAGCACGACGTAGGCACGCAGTCCGACGCTGCCCACGCCGACCACTTTGTGCGCGACGTCGACGACGGTGTAGCCACTGAGCAGTCGTGCCCAGTGGCTGGGCAGCGTGGTGAGGTATTCGTCGAGCCCGGCGGCGATTTGCTCGGCCTCCGCCTCGGACACCCGGGTGATCAGCGGCGGCTCCTCCACGATGCGCCGGCCGGTTTCGTCCTGCTCGGTGAATCGAGGCAGCGCCCGGTCGCTGACGCGGCGCCGAGCCCGCTCCGCGGCGCGGGTGATCTCGTGGCGCAGCGACTCGTCCGACGCCGTCGTCTGCAGCCGGTCGAGGTCGAGTCGCTCGAACGAGCGCGCCAGCAATGGTTGTTCCGCGAGCCAGCGCACATGCTTGCGATAGGTGGCGACGCAGGACTGCACCGCACTCTCGCACTGCCCCTCGGTCGCCGAGTTCTGCCGGCCCGCCACCCAGATGCTCGCAGTCAAGCGGCGCAGGTCCCATTCCCAGCCGCCGGGATGTGCCTCGTCGAAGTCGTTCAGATCCAGCACCAGGTCACGTTCCGGCGACGCGTAGAACCCGAAGTTGCCCAGATGCGCATCCCCGCAGATCACCGGCTGGATTCCGGTCACCGGCAGCCCGGCGAGGTCCTGGGCCATCACGATCGCGGTGCCGCGCAGAAAACCGTACGGCGAGGCCGCCATCCGCCCGACCCTGACCGGTATGAGCGATTCCACCCGACCCTGGTGCGACACACCGATCTGATCCACCACATCGGGGCGATCGTCCGGTGCGCGCCACTCGCCGAGCGCGGACCGCGGTGTCTGCTTGCGCAGGCGTTTGCCGAGTGCGTACCGCTCCGCCCTCGGCGTGGCCCGGCGGCGCAACGACGCGAACGACTGCCCGTCGATGGTCGGCAACACGATGTGCGCGTCCACGGTTGCGCGCCGACGTCGAGGATCGGGCCGTCCATCACGGCGTGCGGCTTGTCCGGGTTGGCCACGTTGCGCATCAGACAACTCGATCACCGTCTCTTCGCTGTGTGCAGTAAGGATGCGTGCAGCATATCGACGGGTACCTCACACTCGCGGCGAACGGTCACTAGCCGTCCACCCGGTCTGTCGATCCGCTCGACCATGTCGCCGCGGTGGGCGGCATCGCCGAGCAGATCAGGGAGCTACCTCGATTCCGGACCGAGGCGGTGTGCACATTGCAGTACCTGATGCGTCAGCAGTCGGTCACGCGAGACAATCCGACTCCCCAGCTCCCGGCAGCGGCTGTGTTCGAAGACTATTGGACCGAGCTCAACCTACTCGAGATCGGCAAGTACACAGCCGACAAGCATCTCGACAAGTTCGACGTCATCGATACGATCCGGGCGTACGACGCCACCCACCACACCGACTTTCTGATCACTCTGCGTGCGTACTTCGATTCGAACGCGAACGTGTCCACAGCGGCCGGCCGAGTGCATGTCCACGGCAATACCATTCGGTACCGGATCACCCGCCGCACCGAGGAGTTCCATCTCGACTTCGACGATCCGACCACTCGCCTATGGCTGTGGCTCCGACTCGTTTCGACAGACCCGATGTGACTGGACGCATGCGGGGTGGGTCCACTCCCCCGCGCTGTACCGGCTCTGGGACGTGACCGTTGCAGCCTGCACGCCGGGTGCCGGGAACGCGAGAATTGTCAGCGCCATGGCGCCGATGACGAGGCCGGCGAGACAGGCCGCGCCGCCTACGCTCGCGCGAATTGCGTGAAGTGGTTGAAATCTTCGACCTCTGTGTTGACTCACCATGACGATCTCCGTGTGCTCTCGACCGTGCCGCGGCGCCGGCGACGTGAAGCCAGCATGGCCGCGACTCGTCGTGACCACATCGGCCGAAGTACGCGTGCGCATACCTGCTTTTCGACTACCACTCCTCATTCGACCGTGGCTCGCTGACGAAACCGGGCGGTCAGTACCGCGGCGGCGAGTGCTGCCGCCAGAACGATGCCCGAAGCGACGAGCAATGCCAGGTGATAGCCATCGGAAAGCAGTGGTGTGACGATGAGCGGGCCCGCGATCTGACCGAGGCTGTATCCGGTCGTCAGGATCGCGACCGCGCGTGGGAACTGGAGGTGAGCGCCGATCGTCAGCGACATCTGACTGATGCCGAGGAATGTTCCCCCGAACAGGAAGGCGGAGACCAGGGCGGGCCAGATGCCACCTGCCACCGCGGGCAACGCGATGCCGGCGGCCTGAATGACGAGTGCGATCACCAGCAGGATCGGGCGAGACCATCGTCTGCCGAGCAACGCCCAGAGTGGACCGGACGGTAGCGCCGCCAGCCCGACGAGTACCCAGGCGCCACTGCCGGCGAAGCTGCCTGCGGTGTGGTCGATCGCTGCCACGAGAAAAGTGCCGGCGATGATGTACCCGACGCCCTCGAGGGAATAGCTGACGAAGAGCGCACCGAACCGGCGGTGCCCCTGATTGTGCGATCTTCTGCGCTCGGCCGTCGGCGCCGTCGGAGCGCGTTCCGGTGTGAGAGTCCACGCCGCGAGGGTGCAGATCAGGGTCAGCAGTGCGGCCGCCCACCACACGGAGCCCCACGTGCTCACCGACCGCAAGATGAGGACGACGAGCCCGGAAAGGGCAATACCTGCCCCGATTCCGCCGAACGCCCAACCCGACAGGTGTGCCGCGTGCCCACTCAGGTTGGAGTGCATGGCACTGACCGCGATGACGAAGACCATCGCGCTGGTGGCACCCGCAACACAACGCAGTACGGCCCAGGCGGTTTCGTTCGATGTCACCGGCATGAGCGCCAGCGTGGTGGTCAGGATCAGCATCGAGACACGTATGGCTGCCGCCGAGCGCATCAAGCCGGGTAGGACGATTCCGGCCAGCGCGCCGACGAGGTATCCCAGATAGTTTGCCGTCGCCAGAGCGGCGCCCGCCGACGGTGTCAATCCTGCCTGGGCCTCCATCAGAGGGAGAACAGGCGTGTAGACGAACCGTCCGATGCCCATGCTCGCCGCCAATGCGGCCCCGACCTGGCCGACCGTGATCCACGGCGATGTCGGCGTGCGGAATGCGGTCAGCTCGTCGGCGCTGTCTACTGCGTTCATGCGTTCTCTTTCAACAACATTCGGTCGGCGCGTAGGTCCCTCTAGCGAGCCACGGATTTCAGGGAAGCCGGGCGGCTGGACTCGTGGGTGTGGAACAGGAAACGCGACATCGCAGGGGTCATGGTGGAATCTTTACGGCGGATGAACAGGGTTTCCGCGCGCGAGTCGGCCGGCGCGAGGTGATGCACCTTCAACGCCGCCGCCAACGGCGAAGTGGTCACCACGCCCAGCGGCAGCAGGGTCACGCCCATCCCCGCGGCCGCACACCCGAGGATGCCCTCGAGAGTTCCGAACTCGAGGACGTCCGGGCTCGGCACTCCGTGCTGCTCGAAGAGCCGTTCCAGGCGGGCCCGGTAGGCGCAGCCGGCCCGGAGGACGAGAACCTTGTGCCGCCGGCCATCGGTCATTACGGAGTCCAGATCGGCCACGCGAACACCGCTCACCAGCACGAGTTGCTCGATGAAGACCTGCTCGGCGACCAGGTCCGGATGCCGTACCGGGCCGCAGACGAACGCGCCGTCGAGTCGATGCTCGATCACCTGGGTGGTCAGCGCGTCGGTGGTGTCGGTCGCCAAGGTGAAGTCGACTCGGGGGCACTCGTCGCTGAAGGCGGCCAGCACCCCGGGGAGCCGCAACCCGGCGGTGGTCTCCATGGAGCCGATCGCCAGTCGTCCACCCGGCTCGTGATCGTCGCTGACGACCTGCGTCACTTCCCGCACGAGCTGAGTGATCTGTTCGGCATAGGGCAGCAGACGTTCGCCGGAGTTCGTCAGGGTCACCCCACGGGCATGGCGGCGGAACAGTTCCACACCGAGTTCGTCTTCGAGCGCGCGGATCCGTGAGCTGATGTTCGACTGAACCGTCAGTAGTTCCTTCGATGCCCGGGAGATTCCGCCGGCGCGGGCCACGGCCAGGAAGAAGTTCAGATCGCCGATGTCCATGAGAATTACCGCGTTTCACTCCACAGGTCCCGAACGATCTCCCCTGCGGGGGCCGAACGAGCACTGCGATAGCCGGTGCCGGCCCAGAGTGCGAGGCCGTGCGGGTCGCCGGCGGCGCCTGCTGCGGCCCGCAGCCCACTGGTCAGCAGGTGTACCTGTGGATATGCCGCCACCGCGTGAGCATCGAAGTCGGTGATGAAGTCATTGACCAGGCCACGCGCGGGACGACCGGAGAACGCGCGGGTGACGACGGTGTCGGTGAAGCGGGCGTCGTGCAACGCGGCCCGGTGCGCGGGTTTGGTCCCTGCCTCGTCGGCGTCGAGGAGAGCGGTACCGATCTGGACGGCGGTGGCGCCGGCCGCGAGTGCCGCCGCGACGTCTGCTGCGGTCGCGATCCCACCCGCCGCGATGATGGGAAGGTCGATTGCCGAGCGGGCCGCCTCGACCAATTCCCTCGTCGAACGTGGGTCCGGCTCGGCGCCGGGGTCGAGCGTCGCCCGGTGCCCGCCCGCGTCGACTCCTTGTAGACCGATCGCGTCGACGCCCACCCCTGCGGCCGAGCACGCCTCGTCGACATCGGACACCGTGGCCACCACGGCGCTGCCGGCGTCGTGTAACCGATCGACGACGTCCCGCGGTGGAAGACCGAAGGTGAACGACACCACGGGAACGGCAAGCTCGACCGCGAGGCCGACCTTGGCGTCGAAGGCGTCGTCGTCGAAGTCGACGACCTCCGGCAGCGACACCTGCCAGTGTTCCGCGAGTCGCTGCAGTCGCGCCCGATAGGCCTCCACCGCGGCACGGTCTGCCAGGGGGCGGCCGGGGACGAAAAGATTGAGTCCGAACGGTGCACTCGTCAGCGCGCGGACCGCGTCGACCTCACGCCGAACCGCATCGAGGGTCTTGTACCCGGCCGCGAGGAAACCGAGGCCACCGGCGGACGAGACCGCGGCAACGAGCTCGGGCGTGCTCGGTCCTCCTGCCATGGGCGCCCCGATGATGGGAATTCGGAGGCCGTCCTCGAGATCGAACACCAGGATCCTTTCGGTCGATGTGTGCGTGGTCTTTCCGTTTCTCATCGTGCACCGCCGCAGTGCGGAGCGGAAATGCCTCTTCGGCCGGATCTATGCTTGGGAGTTATGTCCATCGAACTGCGGCATCTGCGGGCGGCCGTTGCGATCGCCGAGGCAGGCTCGTTCACCGCCGCGGCGAAAGCTCTCCACATCACCCAGCCGGCGCTCACCCGAACGGTGCAGCAGCTCGAGACCTCACTCGGCGTGCGATTGTTCGACCGGACCTCGCGGGCACTTGCCCTCACCGAGGACGGTGCCGGGTTCGTCGAGAAGGTGCGCGTCATCCTCGGCGATCTCGATTCCGCGGTTGCGCTGTACACCAACCGATCCCTCGTCCTCGGCTTCAGTTGGCTCCTGCCCGATCCGTGGGCGCAGCAGGTGATCGACGACGTCGAGAAGAATTCCCGCGCCACCGTCGTTCCGCGACGCTACGACGACCCCATCGCCGCACTGAACAACGCCACCGTGGACGCCGCCGTCGTCCGCCGGGATGTTCCCGGCGACGAGTTCGTACAACATCCACTGTTCGAGGAGCAGCGGATTGCGGCGGTCTCGACTGCGTCGCCTCTCGCGACCCGAGAATCGATCGACTGGGCCGAGTTCGGAACGCTTCCCCTGGTCATCAATACCCTCAGCGGCACCACATCCGAAGATCTGTGGCCGAACCACGACGGCCCGGTGGTGACGTGCTCGAACTTCGACGACTGGCTCGAGTTGATCGCCGCCGATCGGGGTGTCGGCACGGTTCCCGAAGTGGCCCGCAGGCGGGTAACCCATCGGAACGTCCAGTTCATCCCGCTGGTCGGTGCGCCGCCCGCGGTCGTGAGGTTCGTGTACCGCCGCAACCGCGCGACGCCGCTGCTGCGAGTACTGCGGGACGCCGCGATCCGGCACTCTCCGCCACCCGGCAGTGCGACGGTCGGTCAACGCGACTGACCGTCGTCGGTGTGCCGGCGAAGCCGGGCGACTTCCCGCTCCAGTTCTGCATTGCGGGATCGCAGTCGTTCGATTTCTTCCTGTAGACCCTTGCGGGCCAACGTGAGCGACTCCCGCATCCGCGCCTCGCCGTACTTCGGCGGGATGTTCTTCGTGCAATTCCGGTCGAGGGCCTCGACGTGGATGACGAACGCGCGATCGCATCCGGCCTTACCTGACCCGCCGGGTGTGGTGAGGAGCCGGGCGATGAGATCCGGATCGTCGGCACGCTCGACGACCTCCGCTCGACCGTAGACTTTGACTCTGGTACGGGTGGGGTAGTCGATGAAGAAGAGAGCCACTCGGTCGTTCTCGTCGAGGTTGCCGACCGTGACGAACTGCTGATTTCCCGAGTAGTCCGCCAGCGCAATCGTCGTCGGGTCCGGCACGTGCACGAAGCCGGGCGGGCCGCCTCGGTGTTGGATATAGGGCCACCCCGAGGGTGTCACGGTCGCGATGAAGAACGAATCGGTGGCTCGGATCAGGGCAGTGACGCGGGTGTCCAGTTCGTCGGGCAGGCCTGGGTCGTCCTCCTGCGCCCGCATGCGCCCGTACCAGTTGATGCTCCCCGTCGCCTTCTGCCGCTCGGCCACCGGAGCAGTGAACGCGATCGCGCCGTACCGGGTCGGGTGTCTCATGACGAGTACTCGGAATCGATCTGCTTCCACGCCCTCCGGACTATCGGGCTGTCCACGCCGCGCCGCAACGTCAGCACGAACACCACTGCGGTGACCGTGGTTACCGCGATGGGGTAGATCAGCCCGGCGAGCACGTTCCCGGTCGCGGAGTTGAGCGAGAGCGCCACCAGAGGGGTGAAGCCACCGAACACGCCGGTCCCGATGTGGTACGCCAGCGACAGTCCGGTGTAGCGGATCTGTGGTGGGAACAATTCGGACAGGAATGCCGCGGTGGGCCCGTAGACCATGGTGACGAAGATGACCTGAATCGTCAGCGGCACGATCATCTGGATGTGGTGGTCCTCGACCGCGGCGTCCCGGACCCACTGGAACAGCGGGAGGTAGCCGACTGCCGAAAGTACCAAGCCGCACAGGATGATCCGAGTCCGTCCATACCTGTCGGACATCTTGCCGAAGACGACGAAGAACGGTGTCGCGATGACCAGGGCGATTCCGACCGAGACATTCGCGGTGAGGAAGTCGATCTTCAAGATCGTCTGCAGGAAGTACAGCGTGTAGAACTGGCTGGTGTACCAGGCAACTCCCAGCCCGGCCGTGATTCCGAAGAGCACGACGAGCAGCAACGCGAAGGCCGGCTTGTGCGCAACCGCATCCTTGATCGGTGAACGCGAGAGGTTTCCGCTCCGTCGCATCTCCTCGAACACCGGCGATTCGTGCATCTTCATGCGGATCTTCAGCGAGAACAACACCAGGACCGCGGACAGGAGGAACGGAATCCGCCAGCCCCACACACTGAATGCCTCCTCGCCCAAGCCGACCCGGCAGAGCACGATGACGCCGATCGACAGGAGGAGGCCACCGGTCGCGGTGGTCTGGAGAACACTGGTGAGGGCTCCGCGTTTCCTCGCCGGCGAATTCTCCGCGATGTAAACGACTGCGCCCCCGTACTCTCCGCCGATCGCGAGACCCTGCAGCAGCCGCAACATCACCAGCAGTATCGGCGCCAGAATCCCGATGTGGTCATAGGTGGGCATCAGTCCGAGCATCGTGGTGGCGCCGCCCATGATGAGCAACGTCGTCATGAACGTCTTCTTACGGCCGACGCGGTCCCCCATTCTGCCGAACACCATGGCGCCGATGGGGCGTACGACGAAACCCGTGCCGAAGGCGGCAATCGTGACGAGAAGTGCTGCGGTTCCGTTTCCTTCGGGAAAGAACATCCCGGAGAAGACGACTGCGAGACTGCCGTAGATGTAGAAGTCGTACCATTCGATCAACGTTCCGACACTCGACGCGGTGATGATCTTGCGAAGGCTGCTCTTCGCGACACCGCTCGCGAGAGCGGGTGGTGAAACGGACTGGCTGGTGGTCATGGGGAATCCTTCTCCGGGACGCGCGGGGTGAGGGTTGGCGAGGTCGCACCGATGGGCGTTAGGAGCCGATCGCCGCCAAGTCGTGGGACGTGCGGCCCAGGATGGCGTCGGCGGTGTCGACCATGTCATCGATGATCGACACGACGGTGTCAACACGATCGATCTGTCCGACGACCTCACCGACGATCAGATTCGCGACGTCGTAGTCCTCGGCCTTCACTGCTGCCCGGAATTGCTCCTGCTTCTCCTGAAGCACGCCCCGGAGGCCGGACTCGTCGCCGTGCCATCGGCGGATGAAGTCGTTGTGCAGGACTCGGCCCGTGTATCGAGTCGGCCAGGGCTTCTCACGCACGATGTCGAAGGCGCTCTGTCTGATCGTGTCGTCCCCACTCGCCCGTAAGGCACGGTGCTGGGCCGCGCGGGGAATTGCCGCCTCCTCGGCCGCCCAGAACCTGGTCCCGACGAGGGCACCGTCCGCTCCGAGGGCGAGCGCGGCCGCCAGGCCTCGGCCGTCGCCGATTCCACCGGCTGCCAGCAGCATTACCTCCGGGGCCTCCCGCGCGAGAAAGTCGGCGATCTCCGGCACCAGGGTGAACGTCGATCGGGTTCCTGTTCCATGACCGCCCGCCTCTCCCCCTTGAGCAGCGATCACGTTCGCACCTACAACCACCGCCCGGCGCGCTTGTTCGAGATTGTGCACCTGGCAGATCAGCGGGATACCCGCGGCACGAATCGCAGGCGCATGCGGTGCCGGGTCGCTGAAGGAGAGGAAAATGGCCGCCGGACGGTGGCCGATCGCCTTCTCGAGGAGTTGGGGCTGCTGCGCCATGGACCAGGTGATGAAGCCACAGCCGACCGCCTCGGTCGTCACGCGGTCGAACTGATCGTGCAACCAGGACTCGTCGCCGTATCCGCCGCCGATCAATCCCAGCCCACCTGCCTCGGCCACGGCAGAAGCCAATCTCCAATCGGAGACGTAATCCATCGGTGCAAGGACGATGGGGTGTTCGATTCCGAATTTCTCGGTCAGGCGATTCTGCAAACGCATGCTGGGCTCCTCCACAAATTTCCGACGTGTCGCAGTGTGTCCCACGTGCTGCACGTCACACCGGACGGCTTTGCGACAACGCTAGAACCCGGCCGAACAGCGGTCCAACAGTTTGTACCGATACCTGCGTTCTCCAGAACAGAACGCTCGCGCGACCGTACGGACTCGTGAAATTCTCTGTCCTGCACTGCACTAGACTACGGACCACTCGAGCAACCGAAGGGCCGAGCTCCCGCACTTCGATACGGGACAGGTCGATCTGGGTTACCGTGAGTATCGACTTGCCGAGGGAGCGATCATGGTCGAGGACGGTGCCCGGAGATGGCGCGACAGCACATGGTTCGACGTGGTCGTCATCCTCTCGACCATCGCCGCCGGAACCGTGGTGGCCGGCCTGCTGAACGACCCTGGGACCGGTGAGCCCACCGCCGACCGCGAGTACTCCTACGTTTTCGAGCCCGCGCCGTACCCGGCGCAGATTCCGGGGTGCGATGTGGTCGAGCCGCCCTCGGACCCTGAACGCGTCAACTTCGCCACCGTCGGGTCGGGCGAGTACGACAATCCGAAGTATCCGTGGTTCTCGATGGCGAAGGCGGCGGCGATGACGCAGGCCGCCATCGACGCGCTACCGAACTCGACGGAGTTGGCTTTCGCCAGTCCAAGCCAGTCCCTTCAGTTCGAGCCGATCGCCGATTACGACCCCTCCAACTTCCCGCAGGAGGGGGACGCGGACCTGTTCAGCGGGTCGACCAACGCCCGCGGCTCGCTGGTCCGAGACGCGCACGTCGGTACCGTGACCGTCGATGTCCGGGCCTGGGACCGCCCCATCCTGCCGTGCGTGGCAGGAGCGCTGGATCGACGTGACACCCGCCCGGACGGCACGGTGCTCGATTCGCTGGACACCTGGTACGAGATCAACGGCGTCCGCACACTCGAACGCACTGTCGTCGCTTACCATCCCGATGGCACCCGGATCGTGGCTACCGCCAGCGACGCCGACAACACCGACCCGAAGGCGCGCACCCGGCACAGCGGACAGATCCCGTTGACCCTCGAGGAATTGACCGCGATCGCCACCACCCCGTCCCTGACGGTGACGGCGCCGGTCATCCCGGCCGTGCCGCTGATGCCGTCGTGCGGCGCGGACACCGATGGGAACGGGCCGGAGCTGACCCCCGAGAAAGTGGCCCGTCTCGATCGGGCACTCGAAGCCCGGTGGGCGACTATGCCGGGCAACAACGACCTCGCCCTGGATCGGCCGATCGGATCACTTCGATTGACCGACTTCGGCAGGGACAACGTCTGCGAGGTGATCACCGTGACATCGGCCGCCGGCGAGGGGCGCCTGGATATCGCCGTCGTCAGTGGCCGGTCCGCGCCGTCACCGCAGGATGAGTACCTGAACGAGATCAATCCGGATCGCATCACCACCACGTCGCCGGACGGAGCCACCGTCACCCGCGCGGACTACCCCGCCAACGGCGGCAGCGCCTACTTCTCGATCACTCTCCCCTCCACCCAACAGGTCATCATCAGTACCACCCCCATCGGAGGGTCCATCGTGCCGATGACATTGGAGCAGATCGAATACCTGGCCACCGCACCCGAACTCGACCTGGACTGAGAACCCGAGTACCGGGAATCGCACGTGCCGCCGTCGATGGCACTGCGAGCGGTCACCAGACAATCGCTTTCACCACCGGCCCCGCGGCCACCGTGCCCGGGAGGTCGACGCGTAGGGGTCCGTAATCGACAGCCGCGCGCGGCATTCCCGATACCGGTACTGACTCGGATGCCTCGGACGAGGTCCCGAACGCTAATCGGCGACCAACTGCGCCCTCCCGGAAGTCCGCCCGAAGCTTTGTTCTCGCTGCCGTCCGATGACATACCGGCCAGGGGCGATGCCGGTGGCTCCGTGCTCGGGGTGGATGAGGTAAGCCGTCGCTCGGCTGTCGAGGATACCGAGCGCGAGACGCCTGGGGTCGTTGACGGGCGTCGACCATGTGCAGCCCCCTTCGTCAGCGACCAGGCTGTGTGGGTTCCCGCCAGCAGCACTACGCAGCAACTCCACTCCTGAGAGCGGTACGTTCTCCGACCGTGTCCGCGGGGCGGACGTGACGATGTCGGCGAGAAGCGAATCCGGGATCACGATGAGATCTCCCTGGGCCTGCAGACCGTCGACGACGGGTATGGACACTTCCTGGGCGAGATAGTCGAACACATCGAGGCCGGTAAGGGCAGTGAGAGCGGACAGGGTCATGGTTGTATTCATGCGAATCACCTTCGAGTTCGGGGAGTCAGGTTTCGGTCTTGTTCAGGTGCGACGAACGAGGCGGGCGTAGTCGGCGCCGCCGAGGCCGTAGGTCCAGCCCGCGGCGTCCAGTGCGGATGAGATCCATGTGGGCACGTGAAGCCCGTATTGTCGCCGACGTCCGGCGCGTTCGGGAGAACCGTTGATCGCGAGCAGGATACGGCCAGTGCGCCCCCAGCCGTCCGGGGTCGCGTAGAGCCGCAGGGTGCAACCGGCATTGCCGGGATCGTCGGTTTGGTCGACCAGCGCGAGGTCGGCCGTATCGATGTAGGTGTCCCACCCGATGCGCGCTCGATCGCGCATCGGCGAATCTAGACATTGCGTTCGCGCGCGATGCGTTCGGCAGTCGGGTCGTGGACGACCCAGTCCGGGACGATGGTTCCGTGCAGAACGAACACTGCATCGCCGTCTTGGAATTCGAGCGCCGGGGAACCCGAGTGGTGCAGCCGGTGTTCGTTGTGCACACGACCCGGTATGGGCTCGGAATGAAGGGTGGTGGGACGCTCTGCCATGACACATACGCCGTCGAACGCCCACCACCATCCGGTTGCGCAAGTCAACGCGATGTCGGCGTCGAGTAGCGCATCGTCGTGGGAGTGGAATTTCGCGAGGCCGAGCCGACGGTACGTGTCGTAATAGGCGACTCGGTGGGCTTCTTGTTGTCCGTACCAGGTGACACCGAGGACAGCTGGAGGCAGAAGCGTCCGTATCGCAGCTGCAACCCCGTCGAAAAGCGTGGTGTGCAGCGAATCCCAGACGGTAGCTCGGATGATCCGATCGGGGCTGATGCCGACGCGGGCGGCATCCGCAGGCGGCTTCACCCGTGCGGTCTCGACCGCCCGGCGTTCGTTCGGCCAGTCGGATATCCTCCGCTTGATGCGTGCGTCCATACGTTTGCGTGATTCCGACAGCATGGTTGCGATACCGGCGGTAGCGCCACGGATTCCGTTGCCCTCGAGCGACATCGGCATCGCCAGGCCCTCGGCGGCGATCAGGCTCGATCCGGCTGAGGGAGACGGAACCCAGACGAACTCCGGCTCGCGGGATTTTGATTGTCGATACAGCTGCGCGACAGCCGATTCCGCAGTGGTGCGATCGGAGGGGTGTGCGCACAGCCCGTGCGTGAGCCATGCATCGCGCACGGCCTCGACCACGAGAATGTAGTCGGAGAGGGGATCAGCGTTCTCGGTGAATGCCGCTCGGGGTCGAGCCGCCGAGCGAAACGGGGCGGCGCTCACGCGACGGTGGCGGTGTCCGCCTTTCCGGTAGTCATAGTTCTAGAGCCTGACACGAGGACGCGGCGAGCGCAAGGCCCCGCGTTGACTCATCCAAAATGCCCGCGTAAGCCCCTTCGTTGCCTCACGTGAGAACGCCCGCGTAGCGGCGTGTCGATCACGTCGGTGTGGTGGTCGAGGGTAGGGCCGGAGGATGGGACTGACCATGGCTGAACGCAGAACCGTCACCACGGCGATCGCGACCCGCTACAAGCGCGCCGACAAGCCGGGCAAAGCGAAGATCCTCGACGAACCGTGCGCCACGACCGGCTGGCATCGCGACCACGCCCGCAAGGCATTGCGGGCAGCGTTGATTCCGAAGGTGGTCCGTCCCCGAACCGGGCGCCCACCGATGTACGGGCCGAACGTTGTTGCAGCGTTGATCTTCTGCTGGGCGGTGCTGGGGATGCCTGCCGGGAAGCGGCTTGCGCCGGCACTGCCCGACCTCGTGCCCATTCTGCGTGCGTTCGGTGAACTCGACATCGACGACGCTACCGCACTGTTGCTGGTCGGCATGTCTGCAGCCACCATCGACCGACGGCTGGCGCCCGAACGCAAGAACCATGAACTCAAGGGCCGATCACATACCAAGCCCGGTTCCCTGCTCGAGTCCCAGATCCACAATCCGCACCTGGGCGCAGTGGGATGATGCGGCGCCGGGGAACGCCCGAGATCGACCTGGTCGGCCACGAGGGCGGCAACGCCGTCGGTGAGCACGCTTACACGCTGACGGTCACCGACATCGCCACCGGTTGGACCGAGAACCGCAGTGTGCGCAACAAGGCCCGCAAATGGGTTCATCGCCGCCACTCGACGAGATCGCTGCCATCATGCCGTTCCCACTCCTCGGCGTCGACTCCGACAACGGCAGCGAGTTCATCAACCACCACCTGCTCGACTGGTGCAACAGACAGCAGATCACCTTCACCCGCTCGCATCCCGGAAACTCCAACGACGGGGCACACGTCGAGCAGAAGAACTGGGCCGTAGTACGCACCATCGTCGGCTATCTCCGCTATGATACCTCTGCAGAGTTGTTGCTGCTCAATCAGATCTGGGTTCTGCAGTCGCAGCTAACGAACTACTTCTACCCACAGCAGAAATTGGTGTCGAAAGAACGTGACGGCGCGAAGGTGACCAAGAAGTACGACATCGCCACCACTCCGCATCGGCGTGCAGACCAGCACGAGGCCGTCACCGGAGAGGACAAAGCCATCCTCGCCGACACGTACTCCACCATCAACCCCGCCGCCGTCCTGCGTCAGATCCAGGCATTGACCACCGAGCTCATCGCCCTCGCCACCGCCAAGAACACACCCACGAGGAGAGCCCCTCTCACGCGGGCACTTCTCGATGAGTCAACGAATCAGACTTCGCGGGCATCTTGACATGAGGCAACAGGGACGGACGGGCCCCTGATCTTCAAGAAACTCGCGGCCGGCTACGGCGGGCCATGGGAACAGATCGCCGACTCGGTCGACAAGAACACCCCCACCAACTACACCTGGTTCACCACCCATCTCGTCGAGGGACCCTGGCATCGCGACCAGGTAGTACTGATTGGCGACGCAATCCACAACTGCCCACCGACGATCGCCCAAGGAGCGGCCATGGCACTCGAGGACGCCGCGGTCCTCGTAGAGGAACTCCTCGCAGACGACCACACACCGCTCGACCAGTGTTCACCCGCTTCCGCCACCGCCGATTCGACCGAGCGAAGACAGTGGTCGACTCCTCCACCCAATTGGTGCAATGGATGATCGACGGCCACCGCGGCGATGTCGCCGAAGTCATCCAACGCGTCGCCCACATGGTGAAGGTTCCGGCATGAACGGCCCGGTCGTCGACGTCCACGCCCACGTTTTGCTGCCCGGCATCGAGGCATACGTGGCCGAGATCGACCCCGACGGGCTCGCGGCAGCGAAAGACCTCGATGCCCGGCGAAACGGTCGCGAGTCCTCCATCGAATCGGGCCGCATGATCCAGGATCGCTGGTCGCTGCTGACCGACCTGCCTACCCGTTTGGCCGTGATGGACGCCACCCAGGTACACGGTCTCCCAACCCGCCGAGAACGCGGTCGCACTGTCCCACTTGATCTTCAGCGGGGTCCTCGATCGCTACCCCGACCTCGTCGTCGTCGCCGCACACGGCGGCGGCTACCTCCCCACGACGATCGGGCGGTCCGACCACGCCTGGCGAGTGCGTCCCGAGGCTCGCGGATGCACGCATCCACCGTCGACCTACCTTCGGCGGTTGTGGTTCGACTCCCTCACCCATGACAGTGCCCAGCTCGCTGAGCTGGTCCGGGTAGCCGGGGCTGAGCGGGTGCTGCTCGGTTCGGACTACCCATTCGACATGGGTACTGATGATCCAGTCGCGGCGGTCCGCATGGCGGGCCTACCGGATGACGTCGTCCAGGCCATACTCGTCGACAACGCCGCCACTATGCTCCCCTCACTGTCGATAGGGTTCACGAAGAAACTGTTCACGTAGGGTTCGGGCAACGGGGCGGCACGTGATGTTGAGGATGGAGGAGTGTCGGTGAAGGAAGTCGACATGAACCTGCTTCCGAATCTGCACGCGCTACTCGAACTGCGGAATGTGTCCCGGGCCGCCGAACGGGCACATCTGGGCCAGTCGGCGATGAGCGCCGCGTTGGCACGACTCCGCCGTCATTTCGACGACGAATTATTGGTGCGCGCCGGCAGGGAATACACCTTGACCGCGTTCGCGCAGAATCTCGCCCCGGCGGTAGAGGAAGCGATGGCGAAAGTGCACGACGCCATGCAGATGCGATCGGAACTCGATCCCACGGACACCGACCGCACCTTCGTCCTCGCCGCATCCGACTACGCAACCACCGTCGTGGTCCGACCGCTGCGTGCCCTGATCACGCGGCAGGCGCCCCAGGTCTCGGTCGAGATCATGCCGATCGTCGGACTCGACGCCGGGTTGGAAGCATTCGGCCACGTGGACGTGATCATCGGGCCGATGGGCTACGACTTCGGCGGCAGCAACCGCCAACTGTTCCGGGACGAATTCGTCGCCGTCATGGACAGCGCGAATCCACTGCTCGACCGAGATCAGCTGACCCTCGAGGACATCGCGTCCGCGCCGCACGCCGCCGGCGAGTTCGGCCCCGGCGTCACAACCCCACCGATGCAATTCCTGGCCGACGCCGGGGTCACGCCTGTCATCGCCGCCCGAGTATCCGGATGGCAAATACTGCCCTTCCTCGTCGAAGGCACCGACCTAGTCGCGTTGGTACCGCGCCTCCTCGCCGGGCGGCTGGCAACGGGACTCTCCGTCACCGTCGTCGAGTTCGTTCCAGAATTGGAAATGCCAGTAGTGGAGGCCATGTACTGGCATCCCCTGCAAACCACCGACCTCGCCAGCATCTGGCTACGCGAGTCCATCCAACAAGTCTGTCGCAAGATCCGTGCCGAAGACACAGTACCGACGCATCCGGTCCGGATTGGCCCGCCACGCAACACCAGGTGACCATCGAGGAGATGGCTCTGCTTCCGCCAACATCGACAGCAATGGGCCGGCCCCTTCGCTCCACACCCATTACAGGCACTTCAGCGTTCGGGCAGCGAACCTCCCGACCCGGGCACCCGCCCCCACTGTCAACGTCAGCGTCGCCGTCATCGCCTGCACCCGAAACGGCCCGTTCTGCGACAGGGCGACCTCCCAGTAGGCGGCGACCTGCGCCTCCGTGTAGGCACAGACCTACTCCCGTTCATTACAACCTGCCGAACAGCCGGGCCACCGAGAGTCTCCACAGACCTCAAGGCACAACATCGATAGGCTCACTAATGCCGCTCTCCCGCGGCGAAGTGCGCCACGCCACGCAGACAACTATGAGCTCGCTCGCGGATCGAGTAGGCCACTGAGACGTGGGCTGTCAATGCCGCCAGCTCAGGCTGGGAAACGGACGTGCGCTTGTGACTTGCCGAGCACGTTCTGCGCCCCACATGAGACGGTGAGGTCAATGCGCGCGGTGCTTGTTCCCGGGTCGAGTCGAGCGACCTTCGCGGATATGGTGAGCGTCGCCCCCGTCGAGCCGTCGACGAGGACGGGTCGAGTGAACCGCGTCTCATAGGAGACAATCCAGGTGGGATCGCCGACCCAGTCGACAACAGGCTGCAGCGCCAATCCCGCGGTGAACATTCCGTGCGCGAGCACTCCGGGAAGCCCAGCGGCCTCCGCCGCGGCGTCATTGAAGTGGATCGGGTTCATGTCACCAGATGCACCGGCGTACCGGACCAGGTCACCTCGGGTGATCGCCAGGTCTGCCTTGGCGATGACCGCACCCAGTTCGAGCGAATCGAATGTCGGAGCCGGGATCGTCATGCGGCGCATCCTCGCACCAGCAGCGTCGACTTTACGGTAGCCACGAGTTCGTCCGAGCTGTCACGAATCTCGCAATGAGTCGCCAGGATGGCGTTGCCGCCCCGTTCAATGACGTCGGCGATGGTCAGGGTCGTCACCAGATCCACACCGCCAACTATCGGACGCCTTTGTTCGATCTTCTCCGAGCCATGCACGACTCGAATCGGGTCGACTCCCGTGTCGGGCGTTTCGACCAACTGGGTCACCGCCGTTTGCTGCAACACAGTGGTAAACGTCGTGGGCGCCACAACATCGGCGTAACCCGCAGCCTGTGCGGCTGCGACGTCATGGTGAAGCGGATGCGTCGCGCGGATTCCCCGTGCGAATTCACGGATCTTCTCTCGACCGACGAGGTACGTGGTGGCCGGGAAGACCCGGCCGGACAAATTCGGATTCAGTGCTGACACCTGCCGAAGCCTACCGGGTGTGCCTTGCGCACACGACCAGCAAGTTGACGCAATCATAACTGACACCGCTGATTTCGAGATCGTTGATTTCACGGAAGAGACATTCAGTCGACCGCTGTGCAGTCGGAATCATCGATTCAAAGTGCCACTGTCGACGTAGCGCGGCCCGCTATGTCGTCCAAGTCGAGCCAAGCAGATGGTTTTCAGATCCTGCGTCTCGGTCGGTGTCAGATATCGGGCAGCGATTGTGTCCAGGAGGCCATGAACTCGGCGGAAGTACTCCTGCGCCGAGAGCCCGAAAGTGACAAAAATGTCACCTTCAGGACCACCGCCCCAATGCTTCCACCGGCGGGCGAATTCAAGTAGTTCCATGTTGTGGTCCACCAACTATCCCTTCTCCGGGTTCCACGACGTCCGCCCACAGCGGTGGCGAAATCAGCGCCGGATTTGTGGTTCATGCTCTTGTTTCCCGATCGCACGGGTCGCAGACTCTGCCGACATCTCCTGCGTCGCGCCCAACGCAGCGGTACTAATCCGGCACCGCTGCAGGCTGCGCTCCAACCAAATCGACGTCAACCCGTCCTCATTTCGCCTCCTCAGCGTGCGCGACGCGCCCATCGCCGCGTGTTGTGACTACAACCACAATGCCACAGTCACTAGACTGCTGTCTAGTGAATAGACGCATGCTCGTCATGCGCTTCGTGCGAACAGGTACCGGGGAGGTCGCGGTTAGGGTAGCGAGATGCGTAGAGTGGTATGACATGTCAGCCACTACCCCGACCGGGAAGGATCCAGTGCGGTCCTCGTTGCGTGAGGTCCAGAAGGATCTCACTCGGGAGCGTCTGACCGAGGCGGCCCTGACCGCTTTCCGCGAGCAGGGTTACGACTTGGCGACGGCGGATTACATCGCGAAGTTGGCCGGAGCCAGCAGGGCGACCTTTTACCTGCATTTCAAGGGCAAGGCCGAGTTGGTTCTGGAGCTTCTTGACCGGCTCGAGCCGACGGTGGTTGCGGCCTACCGCGATCTAGATGAGTTGCGCCACGCTCCACGGTCGAAGATCCACAAGTGGGTCGTGCGGGAAACTGCGCGATGGGGAGCGGACAGTGGTCGTTTCGAAGCCCTCGATCGTGCTGCAGCTGTCGAGCGAAAGGTGCAGGAGCGGTGGTTTCTTTGCCTTGAACGTTCAGCCGATGCGATGACCGGCTATCTGTCGGAGTTCCCCTCCGGCACGTCACGCCGCCGCGCCCGGCAGAACGTCCTCATGCAAATGATCACCATGGAACGGGGAATGTTCCTATCCTCTGTCCGTGGCTTGCCACTCGATTCCAAACTGCTCCTCGAGTCGCTCACCGACCAATGGTCGTCGGTTCTCGGAAGCGCCGGCAATCCCAGCACTCGGTGAGGGCATAGTCGGTGTCGCCCTCGAAGGAGGATCAGGCTGGTTGATCCTGACGCTCCGCTGATGGTGTGCGCTGCGGACCACAGGAGCGGCACGAGCAAACCGATCTGCTTCGCCCTCGCGAGTTACGACCAGCGAAATGGCGGCGGTTGCGGTGTTTGTGGGCTGGAAGATGTGCGCGGCGGACAACGTGTCCACAGTGACGTGGCGATCGCTGATAGCGACTTGTCTGCGCCAAATCTCGGCCAATTTTCTTCTCAAACCGCTGTCGGTTCTGACGGTTTCACGAAAGACCTGGCAAGAGCCGAATCTCTCGACTGGCGTGGCGTAGGCAAGCAGAGCCAACCCCGTAGCGCGGTCGCGGTGACGGGAAATCGCCCACCGGCGCGTCCGTGAACTGGGGTGCCGGCATTTGCGGCGGCCCGCTCCACGAAGACGACGTCTGCGTCTCCACAGACGCCGAGCTGGAAACCCTGCCGTGTTATGAGCGCCAGATCCCTGCATGACTCGCACTGCAACATAGCGCAGAATTCGTGCCGAGCGTTAGTCTGGGTGAGAAGCAGTGTCACGGCAGCCGCGCCCTGGGCGAGACATTCGGGCCTACTCTGACTGACCGAATATTGCTGCCGACACCCAACTTCTGATATTCGGAAGTCGTTGTCCGCGTTCAAGAAGCGCCGGGTGCGAGGGGCATCGCGACGTCGGCACACAAACGATGGGTCCGCGGCCTGCATCGGGTGTGGCCCTCACCAGCCGGAAAGACCGGTTCGGGCGAGAACGCGACGTGTAGAACCTGCTCCGTGACGCGCACTGACCACAACTAGAAGTTCGCGCCCAGGTTCCAGAAGCCGGAAAAAGCGTTGACCGCTATTGTGTGGCGCACCGGCACCGGATACTGTTCGATCAGTTCGCGACCCGAACCACAGTCTGTCGTGGTGGTGAACGAGAATCTGGATGAAACCGAGCGGGCTTCAAGCCCGACGCAGCATTCCGACCGCCCATCGGATGCTCCCCGGAATCGATCCGACATCTCCGCGACGCTCACCTGAGAAGTCGACCGGGAGCCCTCCGCAGACGCGACCACGTGACTCGCGTCTGTATATCTTTCGTTCACCATTTGCGCACACGTGCTGTTCATCAACTCTGCTGTGCAGACCCAATTCCCTCAAGGATGCTGCAATGAACCCCTTGCCAGATTCAGCGCCTACCGCTGCACCTCCTACCGCGCTACCGCACACATTCATCGACTGGAAGCGTGCGGGTTTGTATATGGCCCTGACGTTCTCCACACTCCAGTTGCTCGGTGAAGTCGGCGCCATGATGGCTATTCCACTCTACGGACCGATGAGCGTCGACCTCAGTCTGACGCCAGCACAGGTGTCATGGGCACTTCTGGCAACCCTGCTGATGGGTGCCGTGTCGACTGCATTGCTCGCGAAGACCGGTGACCTCTTCGGGCACCGCCGCATCATCCTCGTCTGTACCGCCGTGATCGTGGCAGGCTATGCGGTGTCAGCGGTTGCGACTTCCTTTCCGGTTCTCTTGATCGGCCGGGCTCTGACTGGAGTCGTCGCGACACAAGCACTGTTCATCGCAATCATGAACGACCGGCTCTCACCATTTGACCGCAACCGCGCCGTCGGCATTATTGCCGGCGGACAGGCTGTCGGAATCACCATCGGATTCGGCCTGGGCGGTGCAATGATCGCCCTGGGCGCCTCATGGCGTACGACCTTCTGGCTCGGAGGCCTGCTGACCTTGGTCGGACTGGCAGCGATGTACCGCTGGGGGTCGGACTCAGACGCGGCGGTCCGCAATGTCGGGAAACCACGAAACCTCAACGCCGTCGGCCTGCTCATCATCGGCGCGTCGCTGACCAGCATCTGCGTAGGTATCAGCCAAAGCACAACCTGGGGTGTGTGGTCCTCCCCCACCCTCGCTTTCACGCTACTCGGAGTCGTTGGCCTGGCAGCCGGCCTGTTCTGGGAGTCACGCAGCCCTCGTCCACTCGTCGACACCGCACTGATCTTCAGCTCCCGCGTTCTACCCGCGTATCTTGTCTTCATTGCCCTCGGCATCGTCGGAATCATGATCTTGAACTTCGTGATGGGGTGGGCCCAGACGCCATCGCAACTCGGCTACGGTTTCGGATTCACGCCTCTCTTGGCTGGGCTGCTGTTCGTGCCGATGACGGTGAGCGGCATCATCGCCGGCCGTTTCGTACCTCGGATTCTCGGACGAACCTCACCGAGGTCAGTACTTCTGATCGGCGGCCTGTCGTACAGCCTTTCCTGTGGTCTGCTGTACTTCTGGCACGGCTCTGTTGCGGGAACCCTGGTCGGAATCTTCCTGTACGGCATCGCCTTTTCCACATTGGTAACGGTGGCCGTTTCGGTCATCGCCGCCCAGGCCCCCTCAGAATCTGGGGCAGGGACCGCATCAATTTATGTCAGTGTCGCACTCGCATCGTCAGCCGTGGGAACCGCCGTCTATGCCGCCATCATCGGCCTGGGGACCACACCCGCCGCTCCTCTGCCGTCCGCGGAGAATTACGGTATCGGGTTCCTCGTTGCGGCCGCTGTCGCCCTGGTGGCGGTACTGGCAGGTCTGACCCTATCCACGAACGTCAGCTTGACAGGTTCGACTGTCCACGGCCATTGACCGTACGACGCGAGAGCAGCCCCCACTCTCTATACCCAGTTCCTCAGTGCCACAGAAAGAAAGGCCATCCACTCCTTATGCACAAACGATCCATCACGACCGCCTCAACCTGCGTGATGCTGCTCCTGGCGGGTTGCAGTTCGCAGTCGGACGCAGGCTCCAGCGAACCCGGACCGTCAGGCGGTGCATCGCAGACCGCGACGGCGGCATCGACACGGGAGAGCTATATTTCCGGTGCCGTACGGCCCGAGGATTTGGTGTCCGTGCCAGGTACGCCCTGGGTGCTCGTCAGCGGAATGGCATCAGCGAAGCTCGGCACGGCGGGACATCTGTACTCGGTGAACACTGACGTCGGTCTCCCCGCCGAGGTATGGCCGACCACAAATCAGCAGATCGAGTGGGATCCATCCACCTATCCCGGTTGCCCGGGTCCCCCGGATGCTACCGAGCCGCACGGGATCAACGTGCGAGCCGACGAAGGTCAACCCCCTGTCCTCTACGCCATCAATCACAAGCGTGAGTCGGTCGAAGTCTTCCGGATCGACGCCACGACAGACATTGTCGGACTAATCTGGACAGGCTGTATTCCGCTGCCCCACAACGTATACGCGAACGGGATCGCCGCGTTGCCTGAGGGCGGACTCGCGCTGACCAGCATGTATGACCCGACCGAACCGGGAAACCCGTTCGAGCGGATGTTCACCGGCAAAGACACCGGGCAGGTCCTGACCTGGCACCGCGACAGCGGATGGGCTCCGGTCCCCAATTCCGGTCTCGGCGGGGCCAACGGCATCGCCGTTACACCGGACGGTCGGTCAATCATCGCGGCAGCGTGGACACAAAAGAAGGTGGTCCGGCTACCCCTGGACGGCAGCGGTGAGCGCTCCGAGGCCACTGTGCCGTTCCTGCCCGACAACCTCCGTTGGACGACGAACGGTACTGTCCTGGTGACCGGGCAGGACATCTCAGCCGACGACATCATGACGTGCAACGGTGGTGAAGGGACCGACTGCCCCACCGGGTACACGGTCGTCGAAATCAATCCTGACACCATGGCCAGCACTGTGCTGCACGACGAACCTGACTCACCATTCAGTCTCGCGACAACCGCTCTACCCGTAGCTGACGAGATCTGGGTTGGATCGATCGCTGGCGACAAGATCGCCCGCGTAAGCGGAACCTAGCCCGGGCCAATACTGATGGTGCTCGACCTGCTCCGGCGCGGAACAGGTCGAGCACCGACAGATTAAATTCCGTTCGGAGTAGTAGTGGGAAGGGCCGGCGTCGTCTCGTGCCCGGCACGACGCTCGCCGACCCGCGGAAAGCGTCTGCGGGTTCGGCGAGCAGCGGCAGATGGCTCATGGAGACCGGTTACAACAGGTGAAGTCCACCATCGACAGCGATCGTCTCGCCAGTGACGTACGGGGCGTTCTGCAGTGCCACGACCGCATCGGCGATGTCGTCGGGCATACCTGCCCGACGCAGAGGCGCTCGCTCTTCCACCTCGTTCCGGGCAGCGGCCCACTCGGCGGTTCGCTCGGTGATGACGAGCCCCGGTGCGACCGCGTTCGCCCGCACCTGGGGGCCGAGTGCCTTCGCGACGAGTGCGGTCATGTGACCGAGCGCTGCTTTGCTGACCGCATAGGGTATCGACGCACCCATGGGACGCAGCGCGGCAATGGAAGTGATGTTGACGATGTGTCCGTTCGCCGCTGCCAACGCCGGCTGCGCAGCCTGGATCGCGCACCAGGCGCCGATGACATTGACGTCGAACAATCTGCGCCACACCTCCGGGGTGACAGCCTCGAGATCCTCGTGAGGTATCTGAGCGAATGCTGCCGCATTGTTGACGAGCAGGTCCAGTTGCCCGAAGTGCTTGATCGTCTCGTCGACCAAGTGGCGTGCCTGCACCGGGTCGGTCAGGTCGGCGCGAATGTATGCGGCAGGAACGAGTTCGTCGGCCAGCCGCTGGCCCTGGGTGATCGAGCTGCTCGAACTGACCACGACACGCATTCCCTCGCGGTGCAGCCGGCGAGCCACCGCCGAGCCGATCCCCCCGGTCGCACCGGTGATCAGTGCGACCGGGGCTGCAGCGGAACTCACAACGCCGCCACGACCGCGTCCGTGAAGTCCGTGGTGCTTGCGTGGCCACCGACATCCACGGTCAGGCATGATCCCTCGGCGTACACCGAATGGACGGCCGAACGGACACGTCGGGCGGGATCGTCTTGCCCGAGGTAGTCGAGCATCATTGCCGCGGCGAGTATCTGGGCGGTGGGGTTGATGATGTTCTTACCAGCGATGTCCGGCGCAGTGCCGTGGGATGCTTCGAAGTAAGCGTAATCCGTTCCGTAACAACCACTCGGTGCCACACCCAGTCCCCCGACCAACGCTGCTGCCTCGTCGGACAGGATGTCCCCGTAGAGGTTCGGTAGCAGCACCACGTCGAGTTCTCGTGGCGAAATGATCAACCGGCGAGCGAGGTCGTCGGCGAGGTAGCTGACGACCTCGACGTCCGGGTACTCGGTTGCGACATCGAGTGCGACCTCCCTGAAGTGGCCATCGGTGACCGGCAGCACGTTGTGCTTGGTTCCGATCGTGACGCGTCCGGTCCGGCTGCGCTGGTGGGCACGGGTCCGGGCCAGTTCGAAGGCGCTGCGTGCAACTTGCTCGATGCCCGAGGTGGTGACGAGTTTGACGGCGAAGGTGCCGGCGCCGTGGTCGCCGATCGGCCGGCCGATTCGATCGGTCAGGCCGGCACCGGACAGATCGGCGAGGCTTCCCTCGATTCCGACGTAGAGGTCTTCGAGGTTCTCACGGACGATCGCGAAGTCGATGCCGCTCGAGTCCGCCAATGGTGTTGCCGCATTGGGCATCGTAGTGATCGGTCGGACGTTGGCGTACGTCTTCTTACCCCACCGCAGGTATTCGATCGCCGGGACCGATCGTGCGCTGGCCGAGCCGAACAGGGTTGCGTCTGAATTGTCGATGGCATCGCGCATCAGGGCCGGGTCGTCGGCGGTGGCGTGGATCCATTCGATGTCGGCTCCTGCCTTGTCGACGATCTGCACCGCCGACCGGACGACCTCAGGGGATGCGTCGTCTCCCTCGAATACTGCGATCCTGCTCATCAGTGTCCTCCGTCTTCCTCGCGTGCCGCGGTGAGCAGCAGCGGATCCACGTCCTCGTTGTTATTGCTGCGGGCGCTCCTCAGCGCGGCGAGTTCGCGGTCCAGTTCGGCGTGATAGCGCTCGACGTTGGCCAGTTTGACGTCGTCGTATCCACGCACCATGTCCGGTAGCGAGGCCACCCGAATGCAGGTGTCCAATGTGTTCTCGTCGAGGACGTCCACGAGTTCGGTGACGATCGCGCGGTACTCGTCGATCAGGGAGCGTTCGGTCTTTCGGACCCTGTCGCGGCCGAATGGGTCGAGCGCGGTGCCTCGAAGCCGGCGCAACGCATACAGGGTGCGGAATCCCGGTGTGAACCACGCACCGAATTGGATCTTGTGGTCGACACCGACGCTCTTGAGGATCGGCGGATGCAGGTTCCATGCCACTCGTGCGGGAGTGCCGCCGGCGGTCTCGACGACAGCGGCAAGGCCGGTCAGGTGCAGGCGTGCGACCTCGTATTCGTCCTTGTATGCAGTGAGCTTGTGCAGGTAGCGGGCGACGGTGGTGGTGAAGGTCTGGTTGCCGGGCAAGCGGGCCGACTCGGCCTGCTGCACTCGTTCGAGGAAGCCGACGAAGGATGCGGCGACGCGGGCGCTGTGAAACTCGACGAGGTCGGTCGCGAGATCGGCGACGATCGGCGGTAGCTGTTCGCTCACGGTCACCTTCCGTCGGATCCTGTCGGCGCGCCGGTCGATGACCTGTTGTTCCTTGCGACGGTCCGCGACGGCCTCGGCGACCATCTGGGGGTGCTCGACGGTGGCACGACCCCACTCGAATGCGGTGAGGTTCGCGGCCACTGCGGAACCGTTGAGCTCGAAGGCATTTCTGATCGCCGCCGAGGAGATCGGAATCAACCCACGCTGGTAGGCGGCACCGAGCAGGACCACGTTGGTGAGTACATGATTGCGGAGGAGGTACTCGCTGATCTGCGAGGCGGCCACGTAATGGGCGCGCTCCGCCGGTAGGAGGCGCCGGACCTGTTGTTCGAAGTCCGCAATCCCGTCCAAGGCGGCGTGTGGCGACGACGCCATCTGCCCGGTGGGGGTGACGTCGGTGTTGATGACTGCCCGGGTGTGATCGGCATCGAGGGTGGCCAGTGTGGCGGGGGCGAGGGCGACTACGGCGTCGAATGCGAGCAGTGCGTCACACCGGCTGTGGGAGACCTTGTTGCCGTCGGGCACCTGGTGGCCGATGATCACGTCGGAGATGACCGGGCCGCCTTTCTGTGCGGTCCCGGTCTGATCGAGGGCGGAGGTTTTGAGTCCGTCCAGGAGCGCGGCCGTAGCCAGCACCTGGTTGACCGTGACAACTCCCGTGCCGCCGATGCCGGTCATCCGGATGGCGTAGGTGTCCTTGGGTCCGATGCTTCGCCGCGACGGCTCGGTGGTCGGGGGCGGTGTCGACGCCCGGGTGGCCGCCGGGCGGGCAGGGTGCTGCTTGGGTGTGACGGTCACGAAGGACGGGCAGTTCCCGCGGATGCAGGAGAGGTCCTTGTTGCAGGACGATTGATGGATCTGAGTCTTCTGCCCGAAGGGTGTATCGACCGGGCGCAGGGAGAGGCAGTTGGATTGGACGCTGCAGTCGCCACAGCCCTCGCAGACCCGCTCGTTGATCACGATCACCGGTTCGGGTTTGGCGGAGCGGGTGCGGCGGAGCCGGCGCCGCTTTTGGGCGGTGCACTCTTGGTCGTGGATCAGGACCGTGACACCGGCGATCTCGCCCAGTTCTTGTTGTGCCCGTTCGAGTTTGTCGCGGTGCCACACCGAAGCATTCTTGGCCAGCTTGACGCGTTTGTAGCGGCTGAGGTCTTCGGTGGTGACGATCGTGCGCTTGACCCCTTCGAGTTCGAGGAGCCGGGTGAGTTCGGGAACGGCCATGGTCCCTGCTGGCGCACCGCCGCCGGTCATGGCGATGGCGTCGTTGAAGAGCAGTTTGTACGTCACGGTGGCGCCGGAGGCGACCGCTTGCCGCAGGGCCAGTTGCCCGGAGTGGAAGAAGGTTCCGTCACCGACGTTCTGGGTGAAAGGCACCGGACGCAGGAACGGTGACATACCTACCCACTGGGCACCTTCGCCGCCCATCACGGTGTTGCCGGTGATTTCGCCGAATCGTTCGTCCATTCCGGCGACCATGAGATGGCATCCGATGCCGGCTCCGACCAGTTGCCCTTCGGGGACCTGCGTGGATCGGTTGTGGGGGCATCCGGAGCAGAAGTACGGCGTGCGGCTCGGCACCACGGCGAGGTTGAGGTTTTTGCCGAGCAGTCCCGGGCGGTGCGCCTGAACGCGCGCAAGGACGCCGCGTTCGTGGGCTTGGTCGAGTACGTAACGCGCCAGTTGAGCGGCGTCGAGCACTCCGTACTCCGGGACCAGCGGGAGACCGTCGAGATCGTTCTTGCCGAGCAACTGGGGCCGGTTCGCCATGGGGTACAGCGCGCGGCTGATCTCGGGTTCGACGAACGCTCTCTTTTCCTCGACGACGAGGACGCGGTCCAGGCCGTCGGCGAACTCGCGGATCTGCTCCGGGTGGAGCGGCCACGGCGCGCGGAGCTCGAGGAGACGGATTCCGGCTTCACGCAGTTCGTCTTCGTGTAGGCCCGAGTCACGGAGTCCCTGAAGGAGATTGTGATAGGTCTTTCCCGCGGCGACCACGCCGAGCCAGTCGTTGTCGCCGCGGACGGTGACGCGGTTGATGCCGTTGACACGGAGATAGGCGCGGACCGCGGCGAGCCGTGTGGTGTGGAGGGTCTTCTCCGCATCGATGGTGTAGGGCGGCAGCAGGTGTCCGTCCGCGCGCGGGGTGTAGGTGATCGTCTCCGAGCCGGTCGGGGCGGTGGGGGGACCGAACTTCGGCACGAACACCGTCTCCGAACCGTCCGCGACATCGGTGACGATCTTCAAGGCCACCCACACACCGGTCATTCGGGACAGCTCGACAGCGTGGTGGGCCAGTTCGAGCACATCGGCCACCGAACCGGGAAAAAGCACCGGGAGAGCGAGATCCTGAAGGGTGTGTTCGGACGCACACGGCAGAGTCGAGGACTTCGAGGACGGGTCGTCGCCGACGAGGACGACTGCGCCGCTGTGTGCACCGGTTCCCGCGTAGTTGGCGTGCCGCAGGGCGTCCGCTGCCCGGTCGAGACCGGGAGCCTTGCCGTACCACCAACCCGTGACGCCGTCGACTTCAGCTTCGGGGCGACCCTCGACGAGTTGAGAACCGAAGACCGCGGTGGCGGCGAGCTCTTCGTTGACACCGTGCTGGTGCACAACAGCCAACGGCTCGAGGAGTTCGTGCTGACGGTCGATTTCGACATCGAGCCCGCCGAGGGGGCTTCCCGGGTATCCGGAGATGAAGCCGGCCGTGTGGAGGCCTGCACGAATATCGGTACGCCGACGCTCGGCGATAGCGCGCACGATCGCCTGGATTCCGGTCAGATGTACGGCCTCGTCGTATCCGTTGTATCGGAGTTCGATAGGTGAGAGTTGGCGGGTCTGCAACTCGGTGTCGGTGGTCATCGGTTTCGGTCGCCCCTGATTCGTTTCTGACGAGAATGGGTTTCGGTGCCGGAATACTCCGGCACGGCCGGGAGGTTCCCTGCACTGTTCTCGCCCTGTTGTGAGTGGTGATCGCGTGAGGGGTCCGCCCAGACGGAACAGCGGCCGGAGCTGTCGGACGGTTGCGTCACGCGATCACCACACTGAGAGCCCGTCCGCACCTGATGGTGAGGAGTGACCCCCAACACGTTAGACACATTTTGTACGGTCGGCAAGATTTCGCTGCAGTGTGGTGGGTCAGGCGGGAGAGACTGCTTCGTCGGTACGCCCCGCGGCCTTCCTCGCCTGCACATCCTCGGTCGGATCCGTTGTGGTCGCGATCTGTTCGAGGCTTCGATTGGTCGTGCGTTCACCGAAGACGCCCACTGTCATTCCCATCAGTGCCATCGCTCCTGCCGTCACGATGAAGACGGCCGCATAGCCGAGCCCCGCGTACACCCCGGCAATGAGGAACCCGCTCCCGAATCCGGCGATCCGACCGATGCCGTTGACGAATCCTGTTCCGGTTCCTCGCAGGCGCGTCGGGAAGATCTCGGGCAGGTAGGTGAAGACGAACGCCGTCCCGGTCTGCAACAGCAGGGTGATCAGCAGCCCGCTCGCGACGAGCACTACGGCACTGTTGGTGAATCCGAAGACCAACATCAATACCGCGACAATCGATTCGATGATCCACAGCATGCGACGCCGCTCCCACCGGTCGATGAACAACCAGGCGAAGAGGGCGCCGGGAACAGCCGCGAGCGACAGGATCGAGGTGTACGTCAGACTCTGCGACGCGCTCAGCCCGTGATCGACCAGGAGGGTGGGAAGCCAGGAATTGAAGCCGTAGAAGCCCACCGCCAGGAACGTGAGCATCACAGCTGCGACCAGGGTGCGTCTGATGTAGGCACGGCCGAACAGTTCACTCGTCCGAGCCTTGACGATGGGACCTTCTTCTTCGGGTTCGGGCAGTGCTCCGAACAGGCTGAGCGCTTCTCGCTCGAGTTTTTCTACGATCGGTGCCGCGCTGGCTCCGCGACCATTGGCTTCCTGCCAGCGCACCGACTCGGGCAACTTCCAGATGGAGACGATGCCGATCACGACACCACCGGCTCCGAGAACGAAGATCCATCGCCAGGCGGATGGACCCGTGGGAATGACGAATCGCGAGAACCAAGCCATGAGCGGGATGCCCGCGAGTCCGACAGCGAGGGTGAGCGCTTGGATGCGGCCTCGTAGATGTCGCGGAAACATTTCCGCGACGTAGGCGAGCAATACGGCCACCATCGCCTGGAGGCCGGCGCCGGTCAGCACTCGATAAATGGTCAGATCCACCATTCCGACAGCGAAGGCGCAGGCCAGTGAGAATGCCGAGTACCAGAAGGTGGCGCCGATGATGGTCCACTTACGGCCGTATCGGTCCGCGAGCCAACCACCGGCGGTGGAACCGACGAACATGCCGAAGAACGACGCCGAGGTGAGGATGCCGATGTCGCCGACCGACAGATCCCATTGTGCGCGGACGGCGGGTGCTGCATACGCAAACGCATTCAGGTCCGCCTGGTCGAAGAGCATCAACGCACCCAGGAGGACCAGCCAGCGTCGTTGAGTCGGTGTGGCGCTGGGCAATCGGCTCATACGTGCGGCCAGACTCGGCTCGGCGACACGAGAGGTCGCGGAATCTGCGGTGGAGGCCATGAACGGCCCTTTCTGTGGATCGGAGACGTGAGCGCGCCGAGGGCGCAAGATCCCTCGCAGCGAGGGGCCATCGGCCACCATGGGTGACCGCGCGCATACCTTCCCGGCACGGTGTGACGACTGTCTCCTTCGGCCCGACGGGTGTCAACGCGGCTTTCAACAGTTGAAAGCCGCCGTGCCCTCGGGGGCTCGGTCCGGTAGAAGGAGCAGTGTCGCGGCCGGCACGTCCTCTGGTCACGGTCGGCCGCTATTGACTTGCTTCCCAACCGCACCCACCGCCGACGGGGTGGCTACTCGACCTAGGAGTGCTCATGCACACTCGCCTCTTTTCCGACGAGCACGAAATGTTCCGCGAGACCGTTCAGAAGTTCGTGGCGCGGGAGATCACCCCCCATATCGACCGGTGGGAATCCGACGGCTCGATCGACAAGGACCTGTGGTCCTCGGCGGCCGAACACGGCCTCATCGGCCTGTCGGTCCCCGAGGATTACGGCGGCGCCGGGTCGGCGGACTACCGGTTCCGGTGTGTGGTGATGGACGAACTCGCACAGGTCGGTGCGGCGGCGGTCAACGTCGCGCTCGGCGGATTCGACGACCTGATCGGTCCCTACCTCGTCGATCTTGGCACCGAGGAACAGAAACGGCGTCTGCTTCCGAAATTGTGCAGCGGCGAGTTCGGTGCCGCGATCGCCATGACCGAGCCCGGTGCCGGAAGTGACCTGCGGGGTATCCGCTCGTCCGCACGGCGCGACGGGGATGGATGGATCCTCAATGGCAGAAAGACCTTCATCACCGGCGGGCGCCGCGCCGACCTCGTCATCGTCGTCGCACGTACCGACCCCGATGCCGGAGCACGCGGCTTCAGCCTGTTCTTGGTCGACAAAGGCATGTACGGCTTCACCCACGGCCGGGCGTTGGACAAGCTCGGCCAGCGTGCCGAGGATGTTTCCGAGTTGTTCTTCGATGACGTCCGCGTCCCCAATACCCATCTGCTCGGCGAGGAGGGGGCAGGATTCCGCCACCTGATGGAGCGGCTGCCGAAGGAGCGGATGTCGATCGCCTACTACGGTCTCGCCGCCGCCGAAGCCGCTCTGGGCTGGACGATCGAGTACGTGAAGGATCGGCACGCCTTCGGACACGCCATCGCCGAATTTCAGAGCACCAAGTTCACTCTCGCCGACCTGTCGACCGAACTCGACGTCACCCGCGCCTTCATCGACCGCGCTGTGTTGGACCTCAACGAGGGCAGACTGTCTGCGGTTGATGCCGCGAAGGCGAAATGGTGGGCAACCGAGCTTCAGCAACGGGTGATCTCTCGATGCCTCCAGCTGCACGGTGGGTACGGTTACATGCGCGAATACCCCATCGCGCGGGCATTCGTCGACGCACGAGTTCAGACCATCTACGGTGGCACGACCGAGATCATGAAAGAGATCATCGGCCGCGAACTGATCGCGCCCGCAGGGCGGTGAACGGGGCCCGGGCGGCCTCCATCCCACCACCCGGTGCACTACCCCGGATCGTCGATGTTGATGTCCCCGCTCTCCGCCGCGACAGCGGGGACATCACGTCATTTCAGTCTGCGCCCGCGGCACGTGGGGTGCTGTGATGGACGTGCCCGGGAGCAATCACGGACCCGAGGCTCGGCGGACCGGTCTTCTCGTACTCGGCGGTCTGGCGCTGCCGCTCCGCGGCGTAAGCCTTGTCGTCGCCGGTGGCCCGCGCGATCAGCGCGCTTCGCGCCGAGGGCCCCACGTGACACAGACCCGGAATGAAGGGATTGTCCACGCAATGCGTGGACCGGCCAGGTGACGACGTACCGACGAGACCAGCACTGGAATATATCCGTCGCGTACTCGAGCCGCAGTCCGGGCAGGCGTTGGTATCCGGGACGGGTTGTGCGACAAGACATTCCCGCATGACACCGCAGGGGGTGCATTTGTAGTCGACGAGGATCACGGTTATTCCTGGGGGACGAGAGCGCCGAAGTGTTTCCAGTCCTCCATGTCGTGGGCGATCCACAACCGGGCGCCGCCCTCCTCGAGTCTCCTGAGTTTTTCGATGCTGGCGCGCGCCTGGTCGTGGTCCCAGTCGAACGGATCCGGCTGACACTTGTCCAGTCCCTCCCGCAGATGAACGGTGTCGCCGGTGAGCACCAGCCGCTGGCTGGGAAGTTCGACGATCAGCGACAGCTCGCCAGGGCTGTGTCCCGGGGTGTGCATGATGGTCACCGCGCCGTCGCCGAAAAGATCGGTTTGCGGTGCGTAGAGGGTCGTCCAGTCGAAGTTCTTGACCGGTTCGAGGTCGTCGGCGAAGCGGTAGAACTGGGCACTGTCGGCCGGAGGATCCGCCGCGAAGTCGTACTCCCCGGGGCCGATATAGAACTTGGCCTGCGGGAACAGATAGAGCCCGCCGGAATGGTCGGAGTGCGTATGGGAAAGGATGACGTGGGTGATGTCCTCGGGGCGGAAACCGAGGGATGCGATCTGCCTGTCGATCCGCTGCCCGGGGTGAGACTGGACGTTGTACACGTCGACCAGGTCACCGAAGTACGCGTACGGATCCTCGTTGAGGATGGGAGCGAAGCTGGTATCGAACATGATCAGTCCCTGGTCGTGTTCGATGAGAAACGCCGGCAGTGGGATGGTCACCTTCCCTTCGGCCCCCACGACGAGCTCGCCGGCGTCCATGTCCATCGTCGGTGCGTCCAGCGCCCAGAGGCGCTTTGCCGTGTTCCTTGCATTCTTTGGCATCGATTTCTCCTTCTGATGTGCAGGGCGAGAAGTTGCTCGCGCGCGGAGCCGCGGCCGGAGTCGTCCAGAATCTGACTGTGGCGACGCTGCTCCAAGACCTGCTTGCGACTAGGGCTGACCGCAGGCCCTCCGCGCAGCAAGGGAATTCGACCGCAGTTGTCCGGTCGGAAGCAGAAACGCGGCCGCAAGATCGTCCTCTGCGGAGGTTGCTCGAAAGTGTCCACGACAACCGGGGTCGCGGGAAGGGGCGATCGAGTTCCTTCCGATATTCGGAAAACATCGCGGGCCGTAAGGGTTCTACGGCCTGCACCAAACCGATGCAGATTATTGCCGCGCGTCGCACTTTGATGTAGCTTCTTAGTGATGCAGGTCATCGTCGAGCTGCTCCCCGCGGCTGGTAGGCGCGTGATTTTTCGTGACCGGCTCCCGCCATAGGGAGACCGGAGTGGACTGCTATTCACTTACTAGACAGAAGTCTAGTTTTGGTGTTAGTTTGTGATCCACGTCCCATTCGGGCAGCTTCCGGGCCGCGCGAGACGAGGCCCCCAGGGCGTTCGAGCGCGCGGCCCGGGACGGCGCGGCGTTGGCCGTGGCGTCACCGGCGATACCTCTCCGAGAGATGTCGCAGATTTCGCTCTGGCTTCATCTCTATATACCTGCACTTCAACGCTTTTGATGCTCCCGACCATTGACTGGGTCAGTCGGCTCGGCACCAGACGGGCCACGAGAGAAAGACCATGATGATCAACTACGACCACTGGATTTCGGGAAAGGCCACCGCACCTTCCTCCGGCGCATTCATCGACTCCACCAGCCCCGTCGACGGACGACTTGTTGCCCGGATCGCTTCGGGGACCGAAAGCGACGTTGCGTGCGCGGTGGCCGCGGCTCATGACGCCGGGCACGCTTGGCGCGAGCGGCGGCCGATGGAACGCGGACAACTCCTCATGGCCCTCGGCCGCGCAATCCGGGAACGCGCCGATCGTTTCATCGAACTCGAATCGGCGGAGACAGGAAAACCTGCCTGGCAGGCCGAACTCGAGGTCGAGGGCGCCGCCCAGTACTGCGAGTTCTACGGCGGGCTCGTCAACATCGAGCAAGGCAGTGTCCTCGACGCCGGTCCCGGGACCCATGCATTCACCCGGCGTGAACCTTTCGGCGTCGTCGGGGTGATCACCCCCTGGAACTCACCCCTCAATCAGTGCCTTCGCTCCTCCGTACCCGCCCTGGCGGTAGGCAACACGGTGGTGGTCAAGCCCTCCGAGTTCACGTCGACGAGCACGCTGACCGTTGCTCAGTTAGCCACCGAAATCGGCTTGGACGACGGCGTTTTCAACGTCGTCACCGGGACAGGCAGCGCTGTGGGCCAGTCCTTGGTCTCCCACGAAAAGGTGCGGCGCGTGTCGTTCACCGGTTCCGTCCGTGCCGGTCGTGAGGTGGGCCGGATTGCTGCCGAACGGATCATCCCCGTCAGCCTCGAGCTCGGCGGCAAAGGCGCGAACCTCGTCTTCGCCGACGCGGACATCGACAAAGCGGTCGACGGTAGCCTCATGGCCTTCGCCTACAACACCGGCCAAGTCTGCTCAGCAGGCACGCGGTTGCTGGTCGAACGCACCGTGCACGATCGTGTGGTCGATGCCCTCGCCGCGAAGACGCCGTCGATGAGCAACAAACTCGGCCCCCTGACCACCTCCGCGCAGCGCGACAAGGTTGCGCACTACCTGGAGGTGGCAGCCTCGGAAGGCGCCCGTGCGGTCGTCGGCGGCACCCCGGGATCGGGAAATTTCATCGAGCCGACGATCTACACCGGTGTCACCAACGACATGCGCATCGCCCGCGAGGAGGTCTTCGGACCGGTTCTCGCCGTCATCCCCTTCGACAATCAGGACGAGGCGGTAGCCCTGGCGAACGACTCCGACTACGGGCTGTCCGCGGGGATCTGGACCCGAGACATCTCTCGTGCTCACCGAGTCGCCGAACAGCTCGAAGCCGGCCAGGTCTACATCAACGCCTGGCGCAGTTCCCTGATCGAAACCCCGTTCGGCGGCTACAAGAACAGCGGATACGGCCGTGAAAAGGGCCTTCAGGCGCTTCACGAATACGCCCAGCTCAAAAGCGTCATCGTCACGTACTCGCGGTAGAGAAAAGGAGATCCCATGTCGCTCTACAAGGACAAGGTCGTCATCGTCACCGGCGCAGCCAGTGGTTTCGGCAAGAACATCGCTCGCAGTTTTTCCGATGCCGGGGCCCAGGTGGTGGTTGCCGACATCGACGCCGACGGTGCGAAGGCCACCGCCGATTCGCTCGGCGAGGCGGTTGCAGTGGAAACGGACGTCTCGAACGTCGATTCGGTTCGGGACATGATCCATACCGCGGTAAAGGAGTTCGGCGGACTGGACGTCTTGGTCAACAACGCCGGTGTCCCGCACCGGTCGATGCCGATGCTCGACCTCGATCCAGCAGATGCCGACCGCATGTGGGCCGTCAATGTCCGTTCGGTTTTCCTCGCCTGCAAATTCGGCATTCCGGTGATGCGGGAGCGGCCCGGTGCCTCGGTCGTCAACGTGGCATCCATCGGTGCAATCCGTCCGCGTGGCGGAATGACGGTGTACAACGCCAGTAAGTCCGCGGTCATCACACTCACCCGGGGGCTCGCCGCGGAAGTGGCCCCCGATGTACGTGTGAACGCGGTCAATCCCGCGGTCGCGGAGACGAATTTTGTCAAGGGCGCACAGGGATTGGACAAGATTCCGGACAATGTCAAGGTGGCGATGCTCAGCGAGATTCCGATGGGCAGAACCGCTGCCACTCAGGACATCGCCGACGCAATTCTGTTCTTGGCGTCGCCGGCCGCAAGCTTCATCACCGGCGTCGCCCTGGATGTCGACGGCGGACGAAGCATCCAATAACTGTAGCTGTGGCCGTATCTGACCGATCAGCCTCCCTTCCCGGCGGACGAGTACTGGAACGCCGTACCCGTCCGCCGGGAGCCGTCAACGACATCTGATGGAGTTCCGAGACCCGCGATGGACGAATCGACTCTGGCCGCCCTGCGCTCGGCGGGTCCCGACTGCGGGCACATCGCAGCCGCGGCCGAGGCCGAGGAAGCTTATCCACTGGGCGGAAGGCCGTCTTCCCTTGCAGGACGGTCGGTCACGAACAAAGTTCTGGCGATCCTCGCCGCCTTCAGTGTCGACACACCCGAACTGAACTTGACCGAACTTGCCCGCAGGGCGCAGCTGTCTGTTCCGACCGCACATCGGCGAGTGGCGGAGCTTCTTGCGTGGGGCGCACTCGAACGGACGCCCCAAGGTCGGATTCGCATAGGCCTACGGCTGTGGGAGGTCGGGTCTTTGGCCCCGCGGGGCCTCGCGCTGCGCGAGGCCGCACTGCCGTATCTGGAAGACTTGTACGAGCTCACGCATGAAAACGTTCAGCTCGCCGTGCGTGAGGACACCGAGGTGGTGTTCGTCGAACGCATCACCGGGCGGCGCGCGGTCCCGGTCCACACCCGCGTGGGTGGACGATTCGACATTCATGCCACGGGTGTCGGACTTGCACTACTTGCCTTTGCGCCGCCCGATGTGCGCGACCGTGTCTGCGCCTCACCGCTCCAGCAGTACACCGAGTGGACCATCGCCGACCCGCTCACACTGCGCACATGCCTTGGCACGGTGCGTGCGAAGGGGTACGCCGTCAGCGACCGTCAGATCACCTCAGACACGCTCTCGGTTGCCGCGCCGATTCTCTCCCTCGACGGTACCGCGCGAGCAGCGGTGTCCCTCGTCGTGCGGTCAGACGGCGCTCATCCCGGCCCGCTCGCCATCGCCGTGCGAGCCGCGGCCCTGGGAATCACGCGTGCGTTGGCGTCATCCGAAGGTCGGCACCTCACCGGAAGGAATGCACCCGGTTCGCGTGATGTCGTCGGGATGGTGTGACTGGCATGCCATCCCGACGATCTGGCCTACCGGCGCCGCGGACGGGCCGTCCTACCGGCGCCGGGAATAGGACAGGATCATGTGATCGAGCATGTCCTCCGCGGGTCCCGCGAGACGCTTCACGGCGTCGTCGTGCACCGCCGCCGACTGCTCCGCGGGCCAGGGATCGGGCAGATACCGGGCAGGCAGTCCCGGGTCGCTGCGAAGAAGGCGAACCCAGTCCGCACCGAGGGCGGTAAAAGCGGCCACGGGATTCGGCGGATCGTTCGCCGGGTTTCGCCAGCACTCGACGAATCGCCGGTGCTGCTGCTCGATGTGCACCAAATCCCAGGCAGTGTGTACGAACTCGTTCGGCGCGATACCCGCGAGCGGTGTGCCCGCGAACGCGAATGCGCGAGCATCGGGTGCCTCGGTGCGGGCGAGGATGTCTGCGACATCGACTACACCCGGGGCGATCCACAACCCGTCCCGCAGGCGCCCGAAACCTGCCCACATCAGTTGCGATCGCAGGTGCCGGCGCAGGTCGCGATGCGTCTCCGGCACGGAGTAGCTCAGCAGAGTCCAGTTGTCGTCTGCAGGAGTGAACGGGTGGCTGGAGACCACCCTTTCGCGTCCCTGGCGGAGTAGTTCCTCCATGCCTGAACTCATGCCGAAGGCTGCGATCCGACCGGTCTGCGACCGGTCGAGTAGCCCCGTCCGCACCATGCGGTTCAGTGTTGCCCGAACGGCAGGCTCGCTGACATCGAGGTAGCCGAGGACGTCGATGAAGACACGCGCATTGACCAGTGCCCGGTCATGATCGAGCACCAGAGCCCCGAAAAAACTGAGCAACAGTTCCTGCGGTGTCCGCCGCTCGCTGACCTCGGCCCGCGGCGGGTCGACCGAGTCAGCCTCCACGTACGCCTGCATCAGCTCTCCCTTTCGCACCCGTGAGAGGTCCCCGCACTTCGGGTTCCACTCGTACAGTGCCATACGCACAATGCTAAGTGAAATATTGACGCTCGTCCTCCATTTGTGTAGCTTTTTGGTGACATGCGCCATTGCTCAGGCGCCGCAGCTCACAGTCCCGGTCCTCTCGTCTGGGATCACGCACAGGAGTGCATCGTGATTTATCGTTCCCGCATCGCATCGATCGACATCCCCGCTGTGACCATGCCCGAGCACGTTCTCGCCGGCGCCGCAAGCCGGGACGGCAAGCCGGCTCTGATCGACGGCGAAACCGGGGAACGACTGACGTATGGCGAGCTCGATGCACTGTCCGCACGGGCGGCCGCGGGGCTGCGTGCCCGCGGGATCGGGACGGGCGACGTGGTGGCACTCGCCAGCCACAACCAGCCGATGTATGCCGTTGCCGTACTGGCGATCTTGCGGGCCGGGGCGATCCTGACACCGCTGAATCCGGCGTGGACCGCCGCCGAGATGGCGAAGCAGCTCGGCGACTCGAACGCCAAGGCAACCATCGCATCGACCGATATCGCGGCGAAGGTCGCGTTGGCGGGGGACCACTCACGCTTAAAGACGCATCTTGTGCTCGGCGAGCGGGAAGGCTTCACGTCCTTTCACACGCTTTGTGCCACGGCGCCAGCACCACTGCCCCGCATCGAACCAGACGCGCTGGCCGTTCTTCCCTACTCCAGTGGCACCACCGGCGCCAGCAAAGGTGTGATGCTGAGCCACCGCAACATCGTCGCGAACCTCCAGCAACTCCGCGCAGGCTGGCGTCTGACCGAATCGGATGTGCTCTGCGCAGCCCTGCCGTTCTTCCATATCTACGGCTTCACGATCATCCTCAACTCCGCTCTCCTTGCCGGCGCGACCGTGATCACGCTCCCCCGCTTCGACCTTCGTACCTACCTGCGCACCGTCCAGGACTACCGAGTGACGCGGGGGCATTTCGCGCCACCGGTCGTGCTGGCACTTGCGCATTCTTCGGACGTCGCCGAGTACGACCTGTCTTCGATGACCATCGCCCTCTCCGGTGCGGCTCCCCTCGATGAAGAGGCGGTGGCCCGGGCTCAGGACCGCACCGGTGTGGTGATCCGGCAGGGCTACGGGATGACCGAAGCGAGCCCGGGAACCCACATGGTCTATGACGAGGATTTCGCCGACACCCCGGCGGGATTCGTCGGGCGCCTCATGCCGGCTACCGAGGCCCGCATCGTCGATCCGGCAACCGAAGACGATGTTCCGCCGGGAAACCCAGGCGAACTGTGGGTTCGGGGGCCACAGATCATGCGTGGGTACCTCGGCAATCAGGACCCCACCGACGCCACGATTGTCGATGGATGGCTCCGCACCGGGGATATCGCCGTCGCCCACGGCGAGAACTTCGCGATCGTCGACCGTCTGAAGGAACTGATCAAGTACAAGGGTTACCAGGTCGCACCAGCCGAACTCGAGGCACTGCTTCTCACCCATCCGCACGTACGGGATGCGGCCGTCGTCGCTATGCCCCATTCGACCGGCGGTGAAGCCCCGAGAGCGTTCGTCGTAACGACCGAGCCCATCGGCGGCGACGAGTTGATGACGTGGGTAGCCAGCCAAGTGGCGCCGTACAAGAAGATTCGAGCAGTCACCTTCGTGGACGCCATACCCAAATCACCCGCAGGCAAGATCCTGCGCCGAGTGTTGAAGGACGCCGCGGGATCCACGAGCGGTCTCCGGTAGCGCCTCGCCCCTGCACATTCACTTTTCTGTCCACTTTCCGACATGGCGGAAGCTGGTCGGCCCACTCGATCCGGCCGCCGCCAGTCACCTGCCACCCCACCACCTCAACGAGATCGGGAGATTACAGCTATGGACCTGACGAACAAGGTCGCCGTCGTCACCGGCAGCGGACAGGGCCTCGGGCTCGCCTACGCCAAGGACCTGGTGCGGCACGGCGCCGCGGTCGTGATCAACGACGTCAACCAGGCCACCGCCGACGCCGCCGTCGCCGAGATCACCGCCGCGGGCGGCCGGGCCGTCGCCGTCGTCGCCCCGGTCGGCAGCACCGAAACCGCCCAGAAGCTGGTCGCCGGCGCGGTCGACGCATTCGGACGCCTCGACGTCATGGTCACCAATGCCGGCATCCTTCGCGACAAGGTGCTGTGGAAGATGACCGACGACGACTTCGACGCCGTGATCAATGTGCATCTGCGCGGCACGTTCACCTGCGTCCGCGAAGCCGTCCTGAAGTTCCGCGAGCAGGGCGACGGTGGTCGCATCATCTGCATCGGGTCCCCCGCCGGCCAGCGCGGCAACTTCGGGCAGACCAACTACTCGGGCGCCAAGTCCGGCATCGTCGGCATGGTCCGCACCTGGGCGATGGAACTGCAGCGCGCGGGCATCACCGCCAACGCCGTCTGCCCCGTCGCCGCGACGGCGATGACGGAGACCGTCCCGTTCCTCGCCCCCTACATCGAGGGCATGAAGAACGGCGAGCCGCTCCCCGACATCATCCGCCGCGAGGTCGGGATGGGCACCCCCGAAGACGCCGCAGGCATCATCTCGTTCCTCGCGTCCGACGCCGCCGCGGACATCACCGGGCAGGCCTTCGCCGTCGGCGGCGACCGCCTCGCACTGTTCTCACATCCGCAGCTGACGACCACTGCCTTCCACGACGGCGGATGGTCGGCCGACGATATCGCGTCCGATTGGCAGCAGACATTCGCGGAATCGACCGAGTCGGTCGGCGAAAAGTTCCCCGACGAACTGGTGGCGCAGTGAGCCGCTACGAGTACGGCATCGACTTCACGACGATCGAGGCCCTCGATTTCCACACTCATGTCCAGTTGGACGGCTGTGGTCATCACGCGATGGACGAGGTGCTCCTCGCAGCGACCGCGAAATACTTCAAATCGCCCGAGGACCAGAACCCGACCGTGGACGATGTCGCCGCGCACTACCGGGCCAGGAACATGGCCGCCGTCGTGTTCACCGTCGACGCCGGCGCCGCCACCGGCCACGCCGCCAACTCGGTCGAGGAGATCGCCGAGGGCGCGGCCCGCCACAACGACGTCCTGATCCCGTTCGGATCCGTCGACCCCTGGCAGGGCAAGGCCGCCGTGCGGCGCGTGCACCGGCTCGTCGACCAATACGGTGTGAAGGGGTTCAAGTTCCACCCCAGCATGCAGGGCTTCGAACCGAACGACCGGCAGTTCTACCCGCTCTACGAGGCCATCACCGAGGCCGGGGTCCCCGCCCTGTTCCACACCGGTCAGACCGGGATCGGCGCCGGGCTGCCCGGCGGCCACGGCATCAAACTGCGCTACTCCGACCCGATGCTGCTCGACGACGTCGCCGCCGACTTCCCCGACCTCACCGTGATCATGGCCCACCCGTCGGTGCCGTGGGTCGACTCGCAGATCTCCATCGCCACCCACAAGGCCAACGTCTTCATCGACCTGTCCGGGTGGTCGCCGAAGTACTTCCCGCCGCAGCTGGTCAAGGCCGCCAACAGCAAGCTCCGCGGCAAGGTGCTGTTCGGCTCCGACTTCCCCGTCATCCAGGTCGACCGCTGGATGACCGACTTCGCGGTCCTCGACATCAAACCCGAGGTGCGCCCCCTGATCCTCAAGGACAACGCCCTGACCGCATTAGGCATCAAAGCCTGATCGACCACCACACCAACCTTTGGAGATTGACATGACCGCCAGCACAACGGCGTCCACCACCGTCGCCGCCGCTGCCGACCTTTTGACCTACGTGGGAAAGTCGCTGGGGACCAGCAGATGGCGTGACATCACACAGCCCGATGTCGACCAGTTCGCCAAGGCGACCGGTGATGAACAGTGGATTCACGTCGACGTCGAACGCGCGAAGACCGGTCCCTTCGGCGGCACCATTGCCCACGGTTACCTGACGTTGTCGCTGATAGCTCCGCTGTTCGACGATGTCCTGAAGGTCGAAAACCTCGGCATGGGCGTGAACTACGGGCTGAACAAGACTCGTTTCCCCGCTCCCGTCCCGGTCGGATCGCGCGTCCGCCTGAGCGCGACGGTCGCGAATGCCGAGGAGATCAAGGGCGGCGTCCAGATCGTCGCCTCGATCACGATCGAGCGCGAGGGCGGCGACAAGCCGGTCTGCATCGCCGAAGCGGTTCTGCGCTACTACAACTGACGCCGACAGCCACCCGCCGAATCTGCGCTCACAGCGCAGATTCGGCGGGCAGCGGGTCGAGATTCCACCTCGAACCCACGCACTGTGCGAGGTGGGGACTCGCGATCGAATCCGACAGCAGTGACACTGCGCTATCAGGAGAGGCCCTCCATGTCTACCGAATCCACGACCGCCACCGAGTTGCCCGTCCTCGACGACGATCCCTTCGGTACGGCCATCCTGACCGACCCGTACGACTTTCACCAACGGTTGCGTGATGCCGGGCCTGTCGTATTCCTTCCTCGATACGAGGTCTACGCCATGGGGCGGCACGAACACGTCCACGCCTCCCTGGTGGACTGGGAGACTTTCGTCTCCAGCCGAGGGGCCGGGCTCACGGACTTTCAGAAGGAAAAGCCGTGGCGGCCGCCTTCCCTTCTGCTCGAGTCCGACCCTCCGGATCACACTGCCGTCAGGACGGTGATGGGAAGTGTCATTTCCCCGCGCACCGTTCGTGGGCTGAGGACACAGTTTCAGGCCGAGGCTGACGCACTCGTCGACGCGTTGATCGAGCGCGAGACGATCGACGCGGTGACCGACCTCGCCGAGGTCTATCCCCTCAAGGTGTTTCCCGATGCCGTCGGGCTTCCGGCCGACGGACGGCACAACCTGCTCCCATACGGCGCGTTGGCGTTCAACGCCTTCGGACCCCACAACGCGCTCCTCGAATCGGCGATGGAGTCCGCGGCGGCGGTGCAGGAATGGATATGGTCCAGCTGTCAGCGCGAGGCCCTCACCGATTCCGGTTTCGGCGCCGACATCTGGGCGGCCGCGGACCGCGGGGAGGTAAGCCAGGAACAGGCTCCGCTGTTGGTTCGCTCTCTGCTCAGTGCGGGTGTCGACACGACCGTGTACGGCATCGCGAACACGATGTATGCACTGGCAAAAAACCCTGCGGAATGGGAACTGCTGCACCGTGAACCGAATCTGGCGAAGTTCGCGTTCGATGAAGCGTTGCGGTGCGAGTCACCGGTCCAAACATTCTTCCGTACCTCGTCGCGGTCGAAGACGGTCGGAGGTTACGACATCCCTGCCGATGCGAAGGTGCTCCTGTTCCTCGGCTCCGCCAACCGGGACCCGCGCAAATGGGGCGAGTCGGCGGACGAGTATCGAATCACCCGGTCCGGCGGTGGACACGTCGCCTTCGGCATGGGCGTGCATCAATGTGTCGGCCAGCCCATCGCCCGCCTCGAGGCGGAGATCGTTCTCGGTGCGCTCGCCCGAAAGGTGAAGCGGATCGAGCTCGTGGACCCACCGACGCCGAGACTGAACAACACGCTCAAGGGATGGGCCGCGATTCCACTTCGGTTGATCGCCCGCTAGCCGGTCTCTCCGGTGGTTCGCCGGAACCGCCGCGGTGAACACCGGAGAGCCGTGCTCGGCGGGTTTCGACATTCGGCATTTCGTGCGGGTCACATCGCGCAGGGCGCCGGTACGAAGGGTCGCCGGTGCCGGTGTTTCGGTAGGGAGTTGTCGGGCAAAACAGGTGGTGGATTACGAGTGCACAGTGACCGGGTGTTCGGTGGCCGTGCCGTCATCGCCGTGGTCCCGGTGTGACGACTCGGCGTGTGACAGCTCATCGAGGAGGACGAGACCTTTGTTTGCCCAGTCGATCTCGGACCGGCTACGGGCGATCATGCCGTCGTAGGTGTAGGCCTTGTACGCGATGATCCGGGCGTGTTCGTGTTGAGGGTAGTGATCGAGTCGCCGAACGATTGCTGGATCCGTGCCAGCCTTGATTCCGTCCCGGACGGCGGTGAGCAACTCGACTTGAGTGGTGTAGTACTCGATGTGCCTGTGCAGGATCTCCCGTGCACGCTCGGGGTCCGCCCATTCGAAGTAGGCGGCCTGCATGTGGTGGGCATCGCGTTCGGGGGCGTGGTCGAGCGGGGTGTTCATCCACTTTCGGAAGGCGGCGATGCCGTCGTCGGTGATGCTGTATTGCGTTTTGGTGCTCCGCGGCCCCCACCTGACCTGCTCGCCGTCGATCAGTCCGTCCTTCTGCATGCGGCGCAGTTCGGGATAGATCTGCGAATCGGGGGCGTGCCAGACGTGCCCGACGGAGCCGCCGAACCGTTTGGCGGCATCGTATCCGGTGAGCGGGCCCGCCGTGAGCAGGGCCAGCAGTGCATAGCGAAGGCTCATGTCTCCTCGTCGGCCGGGCTGTCTTGCCAATCACTATATCGATAGATAGTGTGTGCGTCACATCACCCAATAGCTATCTGCATAGTTATTGCGGTTTCTACTGGTGACGATCCCCAAGGACATCGCATGACCGATCTCGGCCCGGGCGGCGCGACCGCCAAGAACATGGCCTTCCCTCTCAACGCGTGGTACGTCGCGGCGTGGGACTACGAAGTGACCTCCGCGAAGCTGCTTGCCCGCAGAATTGCCGACAAGCCGATGACGCTCTACCGCACCACCGATGGCCGCCCGGTCGCCCTCGCCGACGCCTGCTGGCATCGGCTTGCCCCGCTGTCACTCGGTACCCGTATCGGTGCGGACGAGGTGCAGTGCCCCTACCACGGCCTGCGGTTCAACTCTGCGGGCCGGTGCACCAAGATGCCGGCGCAGGAGACGATCAACCCCTCGGCGATGGTGGCGTCCTACCCCGTCGAACAGCGTCATCGGTTCCTGTGGGTGTGGCCGGGAGATCCGACGCTCGCCGATCCCGCCACCATCCCGGACATGTTCCAGATGGATTCGCCCGAGTGGGCCGGTGACGGCCGCACCATCGACGTTCAGGCCAACTACCAGTTGGTGCTCGACAACCTGATGGACCTCACCCACGAAGAGTTCGTCCACTCCTCCTCCATCGGGCAGGAGGAACTCAGCGAGTCCGACTTCGTGGTGACCCACGGCGAGCGCACGGTCACGGTGACCCGTTGGATGCATAACATCGACGCACCGCCGTTCTGGCTGAAGAATATGCGCGACAAGTTCCCCGGCTTCGAGGGCACGGTCGATCGCTGGCAGATCATCGAATTCCAGGCACCGGGCACGATCCGCATCGACGTCGGCGTGGCCAAGGCGGGTACCGGTGCCCCCGAGGGTGATCGCAGCCAGGGTGTCAACGGGTTCGTCATGAACACGATCACCCCGGTCGACGAGAAGACTGCGCTGTACTTCTGGGCCTTTCAACGCAACTACCGCCTCGAAAGCCAACTGATCACCACTCAGCTGCGCGACGGGGTGCACGGAGTCTTCGGCGAGGACGAGGCCATGCTCACCGCCCAGCAGGCCGCTATCGAGGCCAACCCGGATCACGAGTTCTACAACCTCAACATCGACGCGGGCGGGATGTGGGTCCGCCGCATCATTCAGCGCATGATCGAGAGCGAGCGCCTGCACACCGCAAACATCGACGCTCTCACTGCCGAAACGGTGAACTGACATGACCGACAACAAGATCACCTGGCAGCAGGGTCAGGTTATTTCTGTCGAGCCGGCCGCCGATGGCATCGCCAAGATCGTGATCGTCACCGAACAATCCCATCGTTCAGCGCCCGGAGCGCACGTCGATGTCCGCATCGGCAGCGGCGCCGTCCGCTCGTACTCGATCGTCTCCGGCGCCGCCGACGGCCACAGCGTGACCCTCGGGGTCCACCTGTCCCCCACCTCCCGTGGTGGGTCCCGGTACATGCACACCCTGCAGGCCGGTGACCCGATCGAGCTCACCGCCCCGCTGCAGAACTTCCCGCTGCGGGTCGGTGCACCGCGGTATGTGCTGCTCGCCGGGGGCATTGGAATCACCGCGATGGCGGCGATGGCGGCGGTGCTGCGGCGGGTCGGGGCCGACTACCGTTTCGTCTACGTCGCGCGCAGTCGGACCGCGATGGCGTTTCTGCCGGAACTGCTCGCCGTGCACGGTGATCGTCTGGAGGTGCACATCGACGACGAGGGCACCGGACTCGATGTCCAGGAGCTCGTGGCCGGCGTCGACGAGGTGACGGAGTTGTACATGTGCGGGCCGATCCGGCTGATGGATGCCGTGCGCCGCACCTGGATCGAGCGGGATCTGCCGCTGCCGAACCTGCGGTACGAAACCTTCGGGAACAGCGGGTGGTTCCAGGCCGAGGAGTTCGTCGTGAACATCCCGCGACTGGGCATCGAGACCACCGTCCGGTCCGGGGACTCACTGCTCGACGCCCTCGAGCGAGCCGGCGCGGACATGATGTTCGACTGCCGCAAGGGCGAGTGCGGTCTGTGCCAGGTCGATATCGTCGACGTCGAGGGCACCGTCGACCACCGGGACGTGTTCTTCAGCGAAGAGCAGAAGGCCAACTCGAAGAAGCTGTGCGCCTGCGTGTCCCGCGTAGTGTGCGGCGAAGGCGGGCGCGGCGCGACCTTGACCCTCGAGGTGCCATGACCGCCGGCGTCGGACCGTGCGCGCTTCCCCGGGTCGGACTGACCTGGGGAATCAAGCGCAGCTTCATCCGCTATATCGCCACTCTGCCCGACGGTCGACATGCGATGTCCGAGGGCGCGCATCTGGGCGAGACGAGCTACTTCACCTTCCCGCCGGTTCCATCACCCGACGCGCCGCAGGTGGTGCGGTTCGGCGGAGACGTTCGGCTCGGTGGGCACGGTGGGATGCTCGACATCCTGATTGCAGAGCCGTGGGTCGAGATGACCGAGTCCGGGCCGATCCTGTCGGTGGTAGATCCGACCGGCTGGCCGGATCGATCTCGACGCATCCCCCTGGCCGAGCTGCATCTTCGGGAAGCAGAGCACGGGCTCACCGAACGCCGGTACGCCGCGACCCTGACCGGCGCCGGTGCGGTGATCTTCGACGATCACTACCCACCGGGCACCGAACTCGACACGCTCGTCATCGAGTAGGCCCGCGTTCGCCGCCGTGCGCGTCACCCCGGGTGCGTCGCCCCGGGGTGGTCGCGCCGGCGAGAGCGGCGTGCCATTGCGCCGTCAAGACGTCGATCACATCCGAGTGGTCGGCCGGGGCGGAGCGGACGAGCACGAAGTACAGGGTGCGCTCGAAGCCGAGCATCGTCGTGACCAGCGTCAATCGTGCCCGTTGCCGTTCCGGGCCGTCCGGGTAGCGGCCGAGGAAGGTCGTCATCGCGTCCGCCGCTTCCGACAGCGTCTGGTACCACCGCTGTGAGACGACCGGTTCGACGGACAAGGCATGCTCGAGGGTTTCGAGTTGCCGGCGCCTGTCCACCCACAACTGTGAGCTGTCTTCGACCCACCGCCGCAGGCTGTCGGTATCGGCCGGGTCGAGGGAATCGAGCGTTCGGTAGCTGTCCACGACCTCCGGGCTGAGTTGTTCGAGCATGGCGTCGACCAGCTCCGCTTTGGCCTTGAAGTGCAGATAGAGGTTGGCGCGGCTGATGCCGGCGGCCTTGGCGATCGACTCCATGGTGATCTTGTCGTAGCCGTATTCGGAGAACAGCGGAATCGCGCACTCGACGATGCGGGCGCGGGTGGCTCGCTTCTTCCTGCCCACGCGCGGTGCGGACGAGTCGGTCGGGGATGCGGTTTCCGTCGTGCTCATGATTCAAGCGTATCGGTGCCGCGATCAGCACACCCAACGGAACTAGACAATAATCCAGAAAAAAACTAGACATGGATCTAGTTTTTGGTATGGTGTGTCTTGCACCACTTACGAGCCGCCATTGCGCTCGCCCCCTCTCGAGGAGTCTCTCCATGAAGCTTGCTGGAAAAGTCGCATTCGTCACCGGCGCCGGGTCCGGAATCGGCGCCGCCACCGCCCGGTTGTTCGCCGAGCACGGTGCGACCGTCATCGGCGCCGATATCTCCGAAGCCAACGTCAAAGAGGTACTGTCCGGAATCGACAAGGGTGAAGGCATCGCCCTCGACGTCGCCGACAGCACCGCCGTCAAGGAGGCATTCGCGCACGTCGAAAACCGCTACGGCGCACTCCATGTGCTGATCAACGCCGCCGGCATCAACGCACCGACCCGCGAAGAGAACCAGCGCCTGGTCGATGTCAACGTGCAGGTCTTCGAGGCACGCAAACGCGGCGAGATCCTGCACCCGGACTTCCTGTCCGGTGTCACCGACGAGCACTTCGATCGCGTCCTCGCCGTCAACCTCAAGGGCCCCTTCTACACCATCCGTGAGGCTGCCCCGCTGATGAAACGATCCGGCGGCGGGTCGATCGTCAACATCTCCAGTGTGTCCGCGCTCGTGGGAACGCCGATGCCGCTGTACTACCCGGCCTCCAAGGCCGGTGTCCTCGGCATGACCCGTGCCGCGGCCGGGGAGCTCGCGCCCCACGACATCCGTGTCAACGCCGTCGCACCGGGCGCGGTGGACACCCCGTTGCTGCGCGCCCAGCCCGACGAGATCGTCGATTCCATCGCCAGCGTGCAGCCGATCTCGAGCCTGGCCAAGCCCGAAGACCTCGCCGCCACCATGCTGTTCCTCGCCTCCGACGACAGCAAGTACTACACCGGACAGACCCTGTCGCCGTCCGGCGGCCTCTACATGTAATTCCGCCCGGACGCACAGACGAAGAGAGCAACCATGAGCACACCCACGACCACCTTCGACCAGGACGCCCTGCGCCGCATCCGCACCACGGTCGGCGAGGACATCGACGCCGGACACTACGACGGCGCGGTCATCGCCATCGCCCGCCACGGCGAGATCGGCATGCACGAGGCCATCGGATACGCCGACCGCGCCACCGGACGCACCGCGACCGTCGACGACGTCTTCTGGATTTTCTCGATGACCAAGGCGTTCACCAACATTCTGGTCCTGCAGGCCATCGACCGCGGTCAGCTGGATCTGACCACCCGGGTCGTCGACGTGATCCCCGAGTTCGTCGGCCGCGACCCGTTCCGTGCCGCGAAGAAGGACCGCGTCAACGTCGGTCACCTGCTCACGCACCGCGCCGGTCTCGTCGCCACACCCACCCCCCTGCCGTACTCCGAAATCGGCAACCTCGACGCCGTCATCGACGCGATCAGTCAACTCGACGTCGTCGGCGAACCGGGGGGGACCTTCAACTACTCCCCCACCCTCAACCACGCGCTGCTCGGCGAGATGGTGCGCCGCGTCACCGGATACGGCAGTTTCGGGGAACTGCTCACCACCGAACTCTTCGCCCCCCTGAAGATGACCGACACCGCACTCGGCGCCCCCAAGGCCTGGGCCGATCGGATGGTGCCCATCAAGGCCCACTTCCCTCCCGGGGGATGGCTCAAGTCGTCGGACATCGAGGTCATGCAGGAGATCGTCGTCGAGGGCGCGGAAATGCCGTGGGTCGGCGCGGTCTCGACCACCAGCGACATCCTGCGCTTCGCGGAAATGATCCGCCGCGGCGGCGAACTCGACGGCGTCCGCATTCTCTCGCCGAGCATCCTCGATCTCGCCACCACCCTGCAGACCGGCACAGCACCGAACGACCTGTATGCCATGCTGTGCCACGCCCGCGGGTGGGACGTGCCCCCCGGCAACTTCGGTCTCGGCTTCGCGCTGCGCGGCGAAGGGGTGTACCCGACGTTCTTCGGCGCATCCACCAGCCCACGCACCCACGGCAACTACGGCGCCGGCTCCACCCTGTTCTGGGTCGACCCCGACAAGGACCTGACCGTCGTGTGCCTGACCGCCGGAGTGATGGAGGAAGGCGACAACCTCGCCCGCTTCCAACGTCTGTCCACCATGGCCGCGGCCACCGCCCTCTGAACGGACCCCGACATGACCAGCACCTACGGGCAGCGCCCCGCTGCACCACCAGAATTCAATCCGCTGAGCGAGAGCGCCCTGCTCGACCCGGCCTCGATGTACGACCAGATCCGCACCGAGCGGCCCGTGTTCTGGCACGAGCAGCTCGGCACCTGGGTCGTTACTCGCCGCGACGACGTCGACACAGTCCTGATGGACTGGAAGACGTTCTCCTGCAGGGGTAACGGCGGAAACCTTCCCGTGCCCGAGCAATTCACCTCTATCGTCACCTCCGAGCTGATGGCGCACATCTCCATCAGCATGGACCCGCCGATCCACACCGAAATGCGTCGGGTCGCGCAACGCGGCTTCCTCAAGCCGGTCATCGACGCCCTCGAGCCGGAGATCGAAGCCCGCGCCCACCGCATCATCGATCGGCTCGCCGACCGCGGCACCGCCGAGCTGATGGAGGACTACTGCCTCGAGCTCACCACCCAGACGCTGATGGCGCTGATGGATCTGCCGGACTCGTTCGAGCCGATGATGCGCCAACTACGCGACGACCACTTCGCGGTCCTGGCCAGCGGTCGAGAGCCGATGGAGGAGCCGCGCCGCACCGAGGTGTGGACGCGGTACACCAACGCGCAACTCGCGCTCCGCGAACTGGTGCGCGAACGCCGCGACAGTACCGCCTCCGATCTCATCTCGGTGATGGCCTCGGCACGCAACCGCGACGGCGAACCAACCCTGTCGGACGAGCGTGTCGCGCTTCATCTGTGCGAATTCTCGGCCGCCGGGACCGACACCACTGCCCAGGGCATGGCCAATGCTGTCATCTTCCTCTCCCGAAACGAAGACCAACTCGACCAGGCCCAAGCCGATCCGAGCCTGTGGCCGCGGGTGTTCGAGGAAACCCTCCGGCGGCGCCCGTCCGCCCCGTTCGCCTCCCGGCAGGCCACCCGTGACGTCGAGCTGTCGGGGGTCACCATCCCCGCCGGGGACATGGTGTGGGTGGCACTGGCCAGCGCCAGCAACGACCCCCAGCATTACCCGGAACCGAAGAAGTGGAACATCCACCGCGACGAGCCCACCGATCACTATGCGTTCACCAAGGGCCGACACACCTGTCTGGGACAGCCGCTCGGCCGGACGCAGGGCACCGCCGGGGTCCGTGTCCTGTTCGAACGACTGCCCAGCCTGCGCATCGCTCCCGACTTCGCACAGGACTTCCTCCCGCTGGTCATGCTTCCGATCCGGCGTAGCCTCGTCGCGACCTGGGACCCGGCCGACAGCACCACCGCATAACTCGCCGACAAGGACCTCCCCATGCAAACGACACCTGTGATCGACACCGACACGTCCCTGCCGACGTCGACGGAGAACCGCATGACGTTGACGGTCGCGGCACGGACCGTGGTCGCCGATGCTGTCGTGGAACTGACTCTGGCCCACCCTGCCGGGTGGCCGCTACCCCAGTGGACACCCGGTGCACACCTGGACCTGGTCCTCGGACCGAACCTGGTGCGTCAGTATTCGCTGTGCGGCGACCCCGGTGACCGCTCGGCATACCGGGTCGCAGTCCTGCGTGAACCCAACAGCCGCGGAGGCTCCCTCGCGGTCCACGACCTCCTCACCGTCGGGGCCACGCTCGATACCCAGGGTCCGCGCAACAACTTCGAGTTGGTCGACGCGCAGGAGTACTTGTTCATCGCCGGGGGCATCGGCATCACACCGCTGCTTCCGATGATCGCCACCGCCGAGGCGCAGGGCATTCCGTTCCGGCTTGTCTACGGTGGGCGCACCCGGTCCTCGATGGCATACGTCGAGAACCTCGAGAACCGCTATCCCGGACGGGTCACGATCTGTCCCCAGGATGAGGTGGGGCATCTGGATCTGCCGACGATCCTCGGGGAGCACCGGCCGGGCCGCCGGGTCTTCACCTGCGGGCCGGGTCCGCTGCTCGATGCCATCGACTCCTATTGCACCTCGTGGCCCGCGGGCGCGGTGAACATGGAGCGCTTCCGCGCCAAGGCCGCCGACCCGGGGAGCGTCGACACCGAATTCGAGGTCGAACTGGCCCTGAGCGGAGTCACGGTGTCGGTCCCGGCCGACCGGTCGATCCTCGACGTCGTCGAGGAGGCCGGCGCGCTCGTGGTCTCCTCGTGCCGGGAGGGAACCTGCGGCAGCTGTGAGACACCGATCCTCGAAGGTGAAGCCGATCATCGGGATTCGCTGCTCACCCAGGAGGAAAAAGACGCCAACGAGACGATATTCATCTGCGTCTCCCGGGCCTGCTCGAAACGGATCGTCCTCGACCTGTAACGCCCACCGCGGAGCAACTGCTCTGCACCTGACACACACAAGCAATACCGGAGGACTTGCCGTGAAGAATCAGAGTTGGATTGTGGACCGGGCGTCGACCGGCACCTACGATCCCAGCTGTTTCCGCCTGATAGAAGACCCGATTCCCTCAGCTCCAGACGGCAAGATCGTGGTCCAAACGCTGCTGATGTCCCTCGACCCGACGAACCTCAACTGGCTCAAACTCGATCCTCAATTGCAGGCGATACCGTTCGGCATCGGAGATCCGATGATCGGTGTTTCCATCGGTGTCGTCATCGAATCCCGCGCACCTGCCCACACCGTCGGTGACGTCGTGACGGGAATCTGGGGTGGCGACGATTCGACGTCGTCGATCCCCTGCTCGTGCGTCCCGCGAAACCTGCTACGGAAATATCGTTTGAGCAACAACTGGCGATCTTCTCGCACGTCGGGCGCGCAGCGGCCGGTGGCATGACTCTCATCGGTGAAGTGAAGCCGACCGATGCGGTGTTGGTGTCCGGGGCCGCCGGGGCCACGGGCTCGTTGGCCGCCCGAATCGCGAAGGCGCAGGGCTGCCGCGTGGTTGGCATTGCCGGTGGACCGGACAAGTGTGAGTTCCTTCTGGACGAGTTGAACTCGACGGTGCGATCGACTACAAGCAAGAAAACATTCGCGAGGCCGTCCACCGGCACTTCCCGGGCGGTGTCGACCTGTTCTTCGACAATGTGGGTGGGGAAGAAATCGATGCCGTCCTGACGAACATGGCAGTAGGGTGTCGCATTGTTCTGTGCGGAGCGATTTCTCAGTACAACATTAGCGAACCGTCCAATCTCTACGGTGTACAGAATTTACCGTTGCTCATTTTCCGCAGCGCACGCCTACAAGGATTTGTTGCGGACTTCGGTCCACGCAACCACGTCGTCGACAACCTGCTCGACGACCTTACACAACGCGGACAGTTGATTGCGCGCACACATGTCGTCGATGGCTTCGAGAATGTTCCCGACGCGTTGGCTCTGCTACTCAACGGGAAGAACCGAGGAAAATTGCTGGCACAGGTTTAATTCGACAATCCCAGGATAGTCGGCTGGGTCGCAGCCCCATGCCCGTCTGGGCGGACCGGCAGCTATCACGATCCGGTTCCCCGTCCCCCGCTGGCCGCTATTCGGCCTCGAAACCCCACACGCAGAAGGACAATGATGACAGCGAGTGCAAACCGCGCGGTGACCTATGTCGGCCCCGGCAAGGTCGAAGTGCGCGAGATCGAGTTCCCGAAACTCGAACTGCGGGACGGTCCCGGCGTCAACCCGGCCAACGTCGGACGCAAGTGCGAGCACGGAGTCATACTCAAGGTGGTCTCCACCAACATCTGCGGAAGCGATCAGCACATGGTCCGGGGCCGCACCACCGCCCCTGAAGGACTGGTCCTCGGGCACGAGATCACCGGCGAAGTCGTCGAAGTCGGCCGCGACGTCGAATTCATCAAGGTCGGCGACTTGTGCTCGGTACCGTTCAACATCGCCTGCGGACGGTGCCGCAACTGCAAGGAACGCAAGACCGGCATCTGCCTCAACGTCAACCCCGACCGGCCCGGATCAGCATTCGGGTACGTCGACATGGGCGGCTGGGTGGGCGGCCAGGCCGAATACGTGATGGCACCCTACGCCGACTTCAACCTGCTGAAGTTTCCCGACAAGGACCAGGCGTTGGAAAAGATCCGCGACCTGACCATGCTCTCGGACATCTTCCCCACCGGCTATCACGGCGCTCTCACGGCCGGCGCGCGCGCAGGATCGACCGTCTACGTCGCCGGCGCCGGCCCGGTCGGACTCGCCGCCGCGGTCGGTGCGCAGCTCCTCGGCGCCGCGGTCGTGATCGTCGGCGACCTGAATACCGAACGCCTTGCCCAGGCTCGCTCGTTCGGTTGCGAGACCATCGACGTCTCCGGGGGCGCCCCGCAGGACCAGATCGAGCAGCTGCTCGGCGTCCCCGAGGTCGACGCAGCAATTGATGCCGTCGGTTTCGAAGCGCGCGGTCACGGCGGCGACGCCGGGCACGAACAGCCCGCCGCAGTGCTCAACTCGTTGATGGAGCTGACCACCGCCGGTGGCGGCGTCGGCATCCCCGGACTGTACGTCACCGGGGACCCGGGCGCCGCCGACGATGCTGCCAAGGCCGGAGCGCTCTCGTTGAGCTTGGGAACCGGCTGGGCCAAGTCGCTGTCGTTCGCCACCGGACAGTGCCCGGTCATGAGCTACCACCGAGAGCTGATGAACGCGATCCTCGCGGACCGGGTACAGATCGCCAAAGCCGTCAATGCGACCGTCATCACGCTCGATGATGCACCGCGCGGCTACAGCGCCTTCGACAGCGGGGTGGCCCAGAAGTTCGTCATCGATCCTCACGGGATGATCGCCGTCTAACCCGGCGCTTCTCCGTTTGCACGCACACCGGCAGTCCGTCCCCCACTCCCGACTGTCGCTACCCATCCCCCGGGCGGCGGGGATCGGGTCGCCGCCGGTGACCTGCCTCCTCCACCCCGGCCGGTATGGCCTGTTTTCGATATCTCACCGGCGCAGAAACCCCGCCGTCTCCCCGGCCACACACCGGAGGGGACGGCGGGGCTTCATCCTCACCGGGCGGGCGTACAAGGGCACCGCTGAGTAAACACACCTGCGTCAGTGAAAACGTCCGCTCCGTCCGCTACAGGTAGGTCCGGGTTCTCCGGTAGCCGCCCCCAGCGGCGGCTTTTCATAGAGGCGTCCGGCACGCCACTGCGGAGCCGCACCATATCGATCAATGACAACAACGCCAGCAGGGCGCGCCGGAGCAGCGACGGCGCTCCGCGGAGGCCCCGGCCGGAGCACCGCTACGAGTCAGCACGGCGCTCGCGGATCTGCAACGAGCCGTCAACCGACAAACCGCAGGTCGGATGATCCGATCACCACGAGACCGCCGATCAGCAGTAGATCCGCTGCAGCACAGCTCACCATCTGCGACCGGTTCGAGTGGATGCCCGGCTGCCGCCGAACGCAACAGCACACATCACCACGTCGTCGGCACGCAGTTCACCTTTCACTGGACGGTCCCGGGACGCTGGTGGCCAAGCGTCCGGATGCAGAGTCGGCGTCGAACGCTCCACTCGGGCCATGGGTCAACACGATCGCGCTGGGCGGTGGCACCGCCCAGCGCGTCCGGGGTCCGATCGGCTCAGCGAGCTTTTCGGTAGTAGCCGGTCTGCGATGATCTTGCGCTGGATCTCGCTGGTGCCTTCGAAGATCGTAGTCAGTCGCGCATCGCGCCAATACCGTTCGACTCGTCGTTCGGTGGTGTAGCCGTTGCCACCGTGCAGCTGACTGCCCAGATTTGTCACCTCCACTGCCATCTCGGTGGCCAGTAGTTTCACCATCGCAGCTTCACGCACGCACGGCTGGCCGGCATCTATCTTGTGGGCCACACGCTGGTAGAAGGCGCGAGCCTGCTCGACCTTTGCGGCCATTTCGGCCAGGGTGAAGCGCAGGTACTGAAAGTCACCAATCGGCCGCCCGAACTGCTCCCGTTCTTGCAAGTAGACAATGCAATCTTCGACCGCACCGCGAGCGAGTCCCACTGCGCGGGCCGCAGTTTGCACCCGAGCAGTGTTGAGCTCCGCCTCGACCGCTTTGAAGCCGGCGGTTGAGACAGCGGCGGTCTCGGTGAGCGGAGTGGAATCTCCCGCCGGCTTGGGGAATTGGCCAACAGCTTGTTGGCCAATTGCGTTGCGATTCCAGGCTTGCTCTCCACCGTATGCACTGCAGAATAGTCCGAATTAGCCCGAGCATATCGGGTAAGGCTGATCGAAAACCGCCGGAGAGTCTGTCGATCACCTTCGTGTAAAAGCCCTGCATTGGTTGACATCTTGACCTGGACCAAATCTCACGGCATCTCTGCACGCCAAGATGTCAACAGAGTGGGCAGTTCGTGGCGCTATTCTGGGAGAATTGCGGAAACGAGGTTCGGGACAGCGGAAATGTCTGGAACATTAAGGAAATCCGGGCGAGCGTACGCGGGATTCGGGTACTGGTAGTAGCCTTCCCCGGTTTGCATACCAAGCAAATTCTTGTCGAGGAAGTTTTCCTTGATGTAATCAGCGTTGGCACTCATCTGCGTATCGCCACTCTCCTTGCCCCAGTGAGCAAGAACGTCGTACGTGGTCTTCATGCCGATTATATCGATCATGCCGAGCGGACCCATCGCGGCGCCGAGAAACATGAATGTACGATCGATGTCCTCAGGATCTCCGATGTCGTTGGTGACCAATGTCTGGGCTGCGTTGAGCAGGGGAACGGTCCACGTGTTGACGAGGTAACCGTTCTGTTCTCTACGTACCGGGATGGGCACCATCCCGATCTCGATCGCGAATTCGGTCACCTCGGTCACTGTTTTTCGGGCAGTACCTGCGTGGGCCATGATCTCTCCGAGGTTCATCCTCCAGATCATGTTCGCAAAGTGCAATGCACAGTACTTCTCGGGGCGACCGGTGTCCGCAGCGAAGTCGCGAGGAAGGAAAGTCGAGGAGTTCGTTACGACTAATGTATGTGAAGGTAGGATTTCCGCCATCTCCTTGTACAATTTGGTCTTCACGTCCGGGATCTCCGGTACAGCCTCGATCACAAGGTCCGCCTGCCCGACGGCAGCTGCAAGATCTGTTGTGTAGGTCAGTCGATCTCGCGTCGCGGCGATATCTTCTTCGTTGGCGCCGACGTCCGCTATGTAGATTGCAGCGTAACGCTCATGAGCTGCTTTACTGCGCTCGATGGCATCGTCTGAAATGTCGTAGGCGGTGACGGATTTACCCTTAAAGGCACTTTGCCAGGCGATCTGCCCACCCAACACACCCGATCCGAGCACTGTCACGTTATCTACATGAGACATAGGTTCCTTCTTTCGTCGACGAATATGGCGCAAACGCGCGCGGGAGGAAGTTCATCAATTGACAGCATCCGTGAGATCGAACACCGAGTTGACCGTCGGGTCGAATCAGGAAACCATCGATGTGACCGTTGACACAGGATACGATTGGTTTCCGAAAGTTCGCTTGTACCATGACGCCAAATGTTTTGCGCTGATTGTTATGGAGTGACAACGCCGCGCCCGGTCTCAAGCGAGGTCCGGCGCTTGGGGTACACCGCGGATAGTTTCGCTACAGTCATACGATCGCAGTGGAGGTGGCGCACGATTACCCATAGTTGGTCTACGAAGCGAGCCAATGTGGTTCCGTATCTTTCGAATACTTCTTCCTCGGGGACGCCTCCGTACGGTGCCCAGTTCAAAGCGAGATTGAGTAGTGATCCGGCGTCACCTGGGTGATTGTGTACGTGCATTTGCGGATTGTCGTTTGCGATCCTGCGTTGTCTCTCTTCGTGATAGCGATGTGAGAGTTCGTCGAATAGCACCTGTGCTAGTTGTGTGGGATCAGTTCTCGGTGAGTACGAACGTCGGTAGGTGGTCATGTGCTTTTCCGGCCGTTTGGGAAGCGCTGAGGCTTGGATAGTTGGTGAATGAGCCAAGGGTTCGATCAAGCGGGGCGGGTAGGCACAACCTCAGCGAATCATCCTCAATCCCGACTGTTTGCAGCGAACCGAAGCCAGCATTGGGAATACAAACTTTCATGCGTCGGACAATGTGCGGATGCCGAGTTTCCTTACGTGGGGCCGATCGTCGCGCGAAAATCTGAAAACGACGCGATGTCCGTTGCTAGTTTTCACCGAGATGAGCACCAGCACGGACATTCGTGTGCGTGTCCTGCGTGGACTCGAACCAGGTGGAGATTGTGCCGATGATTTGCGGGCGCCTCCATGCCAGGCCTTCACGGATCCCCTCGGGAAGTTCTGCAGAACGCCAACTTGAGCGGCGTACGGTCAGGTGAGTTCGCGTTTGAGGATCTTCCCGGTGGCGGTCGTGGGCAATGAGTCGACGATGTCGATGATCCGGGGATACTTGTATGCCGCCATCTGTTCTCTGCTCCAATCGATAAGCTCATCACCGGTTAGTGTGGCTCCGGCGTTGGGGATGACAAACGCCTTGATTTCCTCGCCATGACGTTCGTGCGGAACCCCGATGACCGTGGCGAGGCTGATACCTGGGTGAGTCATCAGGACTTCCTCGACCTCCCTTGAATAGACGTTGAAGCCGCCGCGGATGATCATGTCCTTGGATCGGTCGACGATGAAATAGAAGCCGTCGTCGTCCTTTCGGGCAAGGTCCCCGGTACGGAACCAACCGCCGCGGATGGCCTCCGCCGTGGCTGCAGGGCGCCCGTAGTAGCCCTTCATGATGTTGTGGCCTTTGACTGCAATCTCGCCGACTTCGCCGATTGCGGCAATCTCATTCCACTCGTCGTCGATGAGCTTGACCTCTACACCCCAGACCGGGAGACCGATGGAACCGGGGCGCGAACCGCGGTCGGGGTCATTGAAGGTTGCCAGCGGTGATGTCTCGGAGAGTCCGTAGCCTTCCAGAATCTGCACGCCGAACTTGTCTTGCACCCGGGAGATGATGTCGGCAGGAAGACTCGCGCCCCCTGAGAGACCGATCCGTAGGTTACGGGCGATCCGCTCGACGTCGACATCGTCGGTGAGCGATTCGAGCAATCCCCACCACATCGTCGGAACACCGGCGAAGAACGTGATGTCTTCTCTCTGGAAGAGATCGATGACCTGACTAGCATCAAAACGTGGGATCAGGTGCAGCGTGGCGCCCGTCGAGAAGCCGGCATGCATCTGTACCGTCGCACCGAAAGTGTGGAAGAGTGGGAGTGCCACGATGTGCGTATCCGTGGTCTTATTATCGAAGAGTCGATTGCAGGTGAGGGCGTTCAAGAGCGTATTGGCGTGAGACAGCTCCGCACCCTTGGGTTGGCCTGTAGTGCCGCTGGTGTAGAGGATGGTGGCGGTGTCGGTGGCCTCGGTGGGGACAGACTCGAATACATCCGACCGCCCGGAGAGGGCCTGTCCGAGCGTCTCGACGCCGTCGATTGGGCTTGACGCGGCTGGGTCTGCGGTAATGAGGAAGAAGTTCGCGGTGGTCGACTCCTGGAAGCCGGCGTATCCCACCATTCCGATTGGGAGTTCTTCGGTGCCCTCGAAACAGAAGAAGGCCACGGCGTCGGCATCGGTCAGGTGATAGGCCACCTCTCGTCTCTTGAGCAAGATGTTCAGCGGAACAACAACACACCCAGCCTTGAGGACGCCGTAGTAGACGATGGGGAACCAGGGGAGGTTGGGGCTGCTCAGCGCCACCTTGTCGCCTGGTTGGACCCCCCGTTCCACCAGCAGGTTCGCAACCTGATTCGCCGCTCCGTCAACCTGTGCGTACGTCAGCTTGGTGTTGCCCAGGACCAGCGCATCCTTGGATGGATATCTACGCGCTGAATCCTCAAGGAGGACAGACAGGTTCAACATGATTCTCCTGAGGTCGTCAATAGTTGTACTGCTCCGCGGTGAAGCCTTCACGCGAAGTCGGTTGAGTTCAGCGTGATACAGACGGGCAAACCTTGGCCGGACACGCAATCAGATCCGGCGGCACCGTGATGGGAGCTGAGATGGCATCGAGATGTGTGCGCGATCACAACACTGGGTGTTGCACTCTCACTGGAACGGATCGATGAGGATCTTCGCGTGGCGCTCGGGATCACTGAGGTCGTTGAACGCCTGTGCGACGCCGTCGAGGCCGACGGTCGCAGTGTGCAGGGGTGACGGGTCGACCTTGCCGGAGGCGATCATGCCCAGCGTTTGGCTGAACTCTGCGGGGTCGTAGCCGAAGACGAAGCGCAGGTCGATCTCTTTGCTGAGGGCAACAGCTGGTCGGAACCTGTCGACCTCGGTGCACATTCCCACCACTGTCACCAGTGTACGAAGCGGCGCGTTGGCGATAACGTGATCGATGATTCCGGGGACGCCGGCACATTCGAATACGACGGGGCCGCTCGGGGTTTGCCCGAGTCGATCGGCGCCGAAGAAGATCTTCTCTATCGAGAGCATCGGGATCCTACGCACGGCTTTGGTCATCTCGAGTGCGAACGCGAGGAGTTCCGGTGTCGAGTTGACCGGGCTCTTGAGTGTGAGGGTGTCCCAGGGCGATTGAACCTTGGGGTCGACGACCACATCGGCACCGCACTGGCTGGCGAGCTTCCGACGGCCGGGCGAGAGATCGGAGGCGATGACCTTTGTGACCCCCGCGGCCTTGAGCATCAGGATCACTGCCAGGCCGATGGGCCCGCATCCGATGACGACAGCGGGGCGCTTCTTGCCTATTCTCGATCGACGTACTGCGTGCCGTGCGACGGTGAGGGGCTCGGTGAACGCGGCCTTGTCGTGGGAGACGCCGTCAGGAACGGGGAATGTCAGCGCTTCCTCTACAAGGGTGTATTCGGCGTAACCGCCTGCTGCATGGCTGTCGAAGCCCGTCATATGCATTCCTACCTCCGTCTGCAGGACGGGCAACGCTGTCACCGTCGTCCCTGCGGCCCAACGGCCGCGGGTCTTCGGGCCGTATGACACCACCTCGCCTAGGAGCTCATGGCCGAGAATGACCTCTTGGTTCGGAAGGATCGCGGTCGCGTAGCCCGATTCGAGCAACAACGCGTTCACCTCGGTGGCGTCCTTTTTGGCATGCAGATCCGATCCGCAGATCCCGGTCCGCAGTACTTTGATCAGGACCTGGCCCGGACCTGGTTCGGGTGTCTTCACCTCACGAACGCTGAGTTCGCCCTCCGTACAGACAACGGCCTTCATCGCGTCCTTCTCCTATCGATGGAAATTGAGTCCTGAGCGCGAGAGACGCACAGGATCATGTGGTCGTCGCATTCGTATTCGGTCAGAACGTTGCGATACGGACTCATGATGTCGGGGCGTCCGCAACAGCGTCCGCCCGTATCGCCGCGGGCGACGTCACCAGATAGGCGACGGCCTGTTATGCCGAGCCCTCATGGGACGGATGATAGGTCGGCAGGAGTACTTCCAAAACCTTCACGAACCAGTGTTCACCTTCAACGAACCGGAGGTGACGGATGTTGATGTAGTACGAGGAGAAGCGCCCACCCGGCCTCGACTCGAACGGCAATCCGGCCGGCCGAAATTCACGTTGCGGGCGGGAAGCGCGACCTTACTGGGGTCGCTGCGGCGCTGTGGTCTGATGGTCATCTCGAATCTTCGTCCTGCTGCGTGATGGTGCTGATGAACTCGGTGACGAGGGTGGTGATCAGGGTGGGGTTCTGCTCCACCACCCAATGGTTGCCCGGAATCGCGTGCGTGCACAGGCGGTCCACGAACGGCTTTGGTGCTTCGAGTCCGAGCGGAACGGTCACGTGGGCGTCGTCGGTCGGGGCGAGAACCTGCACCGGACACACCGCTCGAGTGGGACGTGGCGTGAGCAGGTGGCGAAAATTGGCGCGGTACAACCCGATCCCGTTTATTGCGTCACGCCGTGACCGGCGTCCGGACGGGATCTGACGGTCGGTCGGCACGCCGATGTTCTCGGATCGCGAGACCATTTTCTCGACGACACCGCGCCGCACCAGCAGTTCGGGGAGGAAAGGGAGTTGGAACGCGACGATGTACCAGGAGTCAACCAGTTGACGTGCGAACTTACGCGGGTGACGGTGCCCACGTCGCAACCACGCACCGGCCATGTCCAGGCCCGGCCCCGAGACTGACGTGAAAGACGCCAGTTTGTTGGCAAACGCTGAATCGGATACGGCGGCCCAGCTTTGGATCGATCCCCAGTCGTGGGCGACCAGATGAACGGGTGAGTCGGGACTGGTCAGGGAGATGACGGTGGCGAGATCGTCTCGCAACTGGGACATCGCATACCCGCCCCGCTTGGCGGGTTGCCCTGATGCTCCGGTACCGCGCACGTCGTATGTGACGACGTGGAAGTCGCCGGCCGTTAGAGCGATTACCGGTTCCCAGACCGAGTGGTCGTCGGGATATCCATGGACGAACAGCACCGTTGGCCGATCGCTGTCGCCGTACTCGTAGATCGCGAGCTTGACGCCGTCGGTGGCGTCGGCGAATCGCGTTGGCTCACCTGGCCGAGTGGCTTTGTCGGCGGTGGGTGCGGGGGTCTCATGCGTGGTCGGTGCGTTGGTCACTGGACGGCTTCTTTGACTTGCTCGGTCGCGTCGTCCGCGAAACCGGCGGCAGGTGAAGCGGCCGACGTGAAGCGAAGCTCGGGGTCGTCGATCGGGTCCTTGCCGAGAACGATCCGGTCGTGGTTAAAATCCTGGGGAGCTTGCCACGGTCCGTGGGTGCCCTGTTTGGGGAACAAGTGCATCGCCCGGTTGATGTAGCCCGCGTCGAATTCGAAGAATCGCTTGACCGGCATCGAACTGTCCGAGACGACGGGTACGACGCTGGAGTAGCCGTTCTCGCTCATGTGGTCGAGAAGTCGGCAGAACCACTGTGCGACGAGGTCTGCTTTGAGAGTCCACGAGTGGTTGATGTACCCAACGGTGAACGCGAAGTTCGGGAGGCCGCTCACCATCGCGCTCTTGTAGATGACGTGATCGGGTAGATCGATCCGTTGGCCGTCCACCTCGAATGCGATCTTTCCGAAAGGCACCATATTCAGACCCGTGGCGGTGACGATGATGTCGGCGTCGAGCCGTGTGCCTGATTCGAGTTCGATCCCGGTTTCAGTGAACCGCACGATCTTGTCGGTGACAACCGCCGCGCGGCCCTTCGCGATTGCTTTGAACAGGTCACCATCTGGGACCGTGCACATGCGCTGGTCCCACGGGTCGTACTCCGGATGGAAGTGAGTGTCGACGTCGAAGCCCTCCGGGAGCGCGGCGGCCGTGATTTTGCGGACGAGTGCCCGAGCCTGTCGAGGGAACTTCCGGCTGCCCTTGTAGACGAGATTCCCTTTCCGAATGCTGATCTCACGGGAGATCGAGTAGGCAGTCTTCTCGGGGAGGATTCTTCGGAGAGTGTTAGCGAGCGGATCCTTGCGTGGGATGGGAATCACGTAGGACGGGGATCGCTGCAGCATTGTGACGTGCTCGGCCTCCTCCGCAATCGACGGCAGAAGTGTGACCGCGGTGGCGCCACTTCCGATGACCACAACCTTCTTGCCCGAGTAATCCAGGTCTTCGGGCCAATGCTGCGGGTGGACGATCTGTCCCTCGAAGTCATCACGGCCCGCGAAGTCCGGCGTGAAACCCTCGCCGGCGTCGTAATAGCCGGCGGCCGAGAACAACATCGACGCGGTCACGTCGTGTCGGACTCCGTCACTGACGCGCTCGAGGGTGACCACCCAACGCTGCTCGGGTGTCGAGAAATCCGCCCGAACGACCGTGAAACCGAGATGGATGTGGCGCTGCAGACCGTTTTCGCTGACGGTTTCCCGGAGGTAGTCGAGGATCTCGTGGGCGTCGGCGATCGAGTTGTCACGGCGCCATGGCTTGAAACCGAAGCCATACGCCTGCATATCGGAATCCGATCGAATCCCGGGGTAGCGGAATAGATCCCACGTACCGCCGAGCGATTCGCGCCCATCGACGATCGCGAAGGTTCGGCCGGGCTGTGAATGCTTGAGAGTGTATCCCATCCCGATCCCGGAGAGGCCGGCGCCGACGACGAGGACGTCGACGTGATCGAATGCGAGGCCCGAATCAGGCGCATGGGCTTTAGGCATGTCAACTCCCGTAGTTGAGCTTCAGTGTGACGATGCTTACAAGCCTCGCAACCAGGCGGCGGGAAAACTTGTCCTCAGACGACATAATTTTGCCATTTGGCGACAGTGCCAAGTGGGCGTCGGTTGCGCCGACCACCTAGAGGATCGGATCCTCCGGGCGGCTACCGCGGCGCCGTTTGAGCAGGTCGCGCGGCGATTCGCCGTACCAGCGGCGGCAGGCCCGGGTGAAGCTGCTCTGTTCGGCATAGCCCAGGGCCGAGGCGAGCTGCGAGGCCTGCAAGCCGGTTGCGGCGAGCTCCCAGGCTGTCGCCCGTCGAACCTCGTCGAGTATCTTCTCGAAGGTCGTGCCTTCGGCCGCAAGTTCGCGTTGCAGCGTGCGCTCATGCAGTGACACCGCTCGGGCCACCCGGCTGAGACCCGCCTCGCCGACCAGCAGCAAGCGCCGCGTGACGTCGCGGACATGCTCGGCCAGCGCCACGCCGGAATGGACCCGGGCCAGATATTCCTGAGCAAGTGCGAGTGCGGCTTCGTCGCGATCCTCGATGACGCGGGTGAGATGTGCCGGCGACAGGTGAATAGCGTTCTGACTCTGGCCGAACTCCACGGGGCAAGCGAACACGTCGAAGTAGGACTCCAATGGTGCGAGCCGTTCATGCTGGAACGTGACCTTTATCGGGATCACTCTGTCGCCGCTCATGACGTTGATCGCGTTCATGGCCAGTGTTTGGCTCTTCTCCACCGTCTGGCGCCGGTCGAAGTCGTTGTGGAGGATCGTCGAGTACGAGTAGATCGCCGATCCCGCCGAGGTGGTCAGCCGCGCAGTGTCGGCCGGAGCGAGGTTTCCGAGGAAGCGACAGACGTTGGTGATCGCTTCGCCCACTGTCTCAGCATTCCGCAGGATGACGCTCAGCGGTCCCAGCGATGCGATGCTCTGCATGCCACCGAGACGCAATCCGAAGTCGAGACAGTCGAACTCGCGGGCGGCGTGTCCGAGAACCGCGGCCGCGTCTTCGTAGCGGACATATCGGTCGAAGTCGCCGACTGCGAGCGGATCGATGCCGTGGGACCGGAGGAGAGCGTCGGCATCACCTCCGAGTTCGGTGATGAGCTCGTCTACCCGGGAGATCGCCGAACCTCGCGTCAAGACAGCCACGGATCCCAGTGTGGGCGCAGTGTCGCACAAAGACAAGTTTTTGGCCGGGGTGGTTCTCAATTATCGGGCGAGTCACTGCAGCCGCGTTTACCCTTGAGCTTGCCGGTGCGACGGCGCAGGTTCCGTCCGCATCACCACATCAGATCTGACTAGCAGGGTCAAATACCAGGGGTTCTCGTCAAGGTTAGATGACACAACTCAGCCTGTGGAGGCTAATAGGTTGTGACGCAATCAGTTTCATCGTCAGGAGCGAATGCACCCGAATCGACTGTCTCGATGTCGTGCCTGTGAGATGACATCCTGGAACGATGATGCGCTCGCGCCGCCCGTCTGTAGTTCGTCATCTCCCGTCTTCACCCAGCTGAAACGCGCGAAGCCCGACGAAGAGCTCCGCGGCCTGCGCCGGATTCATAAAATCCCTACCGGTCAGGTCGCCGATCCGCCGGAGTCGATAGAGGACGGTGTTGCGGTGGTAGTGCAGGCGCGCGGCGGCGTCACTCGTGGACCCCTTGGATGCGAACCAGGCGTCGAGCGTCGCCAGCAGGCTGTTTCGCTCGACCTCGGGCAGATCGAGTAGCGACCCGAAGATCTGACGGACAGCGATGCGGCTGCTGTCGGGATGGGTCGCTAGCAACAGCGGCACCGGAACCGCGCCAAAACGTGTGACAGCACTGTCGTCAACGCGCGCGCAAGCCCGCGCCAACCTGGCCTGGGCAACAGCCTTGGCCGTTCCGGACGGCGAAGTGAACATCTCGCTGACCCCCACCGCGCCGGATACGTCCAGATGCGCGACCACCTCGTTGACTATCGCGTCCGACCGCCCGAACAGCAGACCGAGAACGCCGTCGGCCTCCGAATCCCACACCGCGCCTACCTCACGCGTGGAGAACTCGAGCCGGTCCGAATCCGCGGAAATCACCACGAAACTGCCACGTTCGGGAATCCGCAAGGTATGCACAGCGGCTGCCACCGCAGACCGATTGGACGCGTGGTCGCCGAACAGTGCTCGAATAAGACGTCGCCGCGACTCGGCATCCTCCTCGCTTCGGGCGTCGACCGTGTGTCGATAGGCCTCGGCGGCCGCATCCGAACACACATCGACCATCGCCCAGATCTGGGCGGCCATATCGAGCAGCGCGCGCGTCGCCTCCGCCTCCGACCGGTTCATCAGTTCTTCCCAGATCAGCCGACCGCCCAGACGGAAGGCGTGCAACAGGGCGGCGAGCGGAACACCCTGTTCGGCTTTGAGCCGCCCAGCCTCGGCGGCCGACTCGAGCTCCGGCTCGACCTCGCCCGCCAAACAGGTGATCATCGCCAGCAGGTTGGCATGACACGCGTCATACAGCTGCTCGCGGGTCAGCAAGGATGACTCGAGGTAGCCGCGCTCGGCGGACAGTATGCGTGCAACCAACTCCGAAGCCATGCCATCCACCGTTGTCAGCAGCGGGAGAAGCAGGGTGTTCCGCACATGCACGGGTTTCGCGGCCGCTCTCGACATGGGGCCAGCCTAGACCCGAACTGGTGGACACCACGAAGTTGTGCAACGGCACAACCAGACGCGGATGTTGACGAGCAGCGGCCCATAGCGGACCAGGGCCCGACGAGACCACAATCCATATACCGCGCCGCGGTTCCCACCCCCAGCACAGAGACGAGTGATCGCAGTGCCCAACGAAACCGGTTCCGACATGCACGTCACGAACACCCCCACAGGACACCCGACCGTCGACCGGGCCCTCGACGAGCTGAGCACTGGCGAGAAAACATGGGCGTCGCTGCCCCTCTCTGCTCGACGGGCGCTGCTCGAGCGGGTTCGGGACCTCACCGCCGCCCACGCCGAGGAGTGGGTCACCGCCGCCACCGCGATCAAAGAGCTCGACCCCTCGTCCCCACTGGTCGGAGAGGAATGGATCTCCGGTCCCTACGCATTCGCCGGCGGTGCCGCCACGCTGGCACACAGCCTGGCCTCCCTCGAGACCGGCACCAGCCCCATCGCCGCCGCGACATTCGGATCCGCGCCGGGTGGTCGCACAACGGTCCGAGTCCTTCCCCTCGGCATCTTCGACCGGCTGCTGCTGAACGGATTCAGCGCCGAGGTATGGCTGCAGCCGGGAACCGACGTCGAGCGCGCCAGGCAGACCGCCGGCCTCGCCCAGCTCGATCCGGCCCACACCCACGGCATCGGCGCCGTGCTGGGTGCAGGCAACATCATGTCCATCGCACCGCTGGACACTCTCTACGAACTCTTCGCACACAACCGCGTCGTCGCACTCAAGCTCAACCCGATCACAGACCCGATGCTCCCGGTCTTCACCAAGGTCCTCGCACCACTGATCGAGGTAGGAGCAGTTCGTGTGCTCACCGGAGGAGCCGAGCTCGGCACCTACCTGGTCAACCACGCGGCGGTCCACCATGTGCACATGACCGGTAGCTCAATCACCCATGACACCATCGTCTTCGGCCCGGGCCAGGAGGGTGCCGCCCGTCGAGCGGCCAACGATCCCGTGCTGAACAAGCCGATGACGAGCGAGCTCGGCGGCGTGTCACCCACAATTGTGCTACCCGGCGAGTGGAGCGACGCCGACATCAAATACCAGGCGGAACACGTTGCCACGCAACGTCTCCACAACGGCGGATACAACTGCGTTGCCTCGCAGGTCGTCGTGCTCTCATCCAAGTGGAAGCAACGCGACCAGTTCGTGGCCGCCCTGCGCACGGCGCTGAACAACACTCCCGGTCGCAACCCCTACTATCCCGGGAGCGCCAACCGCGTCGAAGCGGCCCTCACGGCCTATCCTCATGCCGACAAGCTCGGAAGTGGACGGGTGCTGATCCACGACATCGACCCGACGGACGAGGCCACACTCCTGCAGACCGAGTACTTCGCGCCGGTTCTCGGCATTGTCGAACTCCCCCACGCTGATGAAGCATTCGCGGCTGCGGCCGTGCGCACGGCCAACTCCGACTTCGTCGGAACCCTCGGAATCAACATCATCGCCCACCCCCGATCGATCCAACAGATGGGCACCGGGTTCGACATACTCTTGGCGGAGCTCAACTACGGAACGATCGCGGTGAACGCCTGGACCGGTGTCGGCTTCCTGACCGCCGGCGCCACCTGGGGCGCATTCCCGGGCCATACAATCGACGACATCCAAAGCGGAATGGGCATGGTCCACAATGCCCTGCTCATCGACGGAGCCGAACGCACAGTTGTCCGCGGACCGTTCCGCCCGGCGCCGCGATCGATCGTCAACGGCGAATGGACCATCTCGCCCAAGCCGCCATGGTTCGTCACCAATCGAACCGCCGCCACCACCGGTCGACTACTGACGGCATTCGCCGCGAAACCGTCTTGGACGAAACTTCCCGGCATCTTCGCGTCCGCCCTCCGCGGATAGAAGAGGAACACCGCGCCGCCACAACATCTCCGCCAACTCTGTCGAGTCGGTAAGGGCTCCTCGGGGAACCGTACTCGCCAAACGGCTCAGCGCAGATCCACGCAACTCCGTCGTCACGCTGGAAGCGGGACCGGAAGACAACAACATATTCGCCCGCATGCCGACGGCCTTCTCCACACTATTCCGAAGCGACGTCGAGTGGAACTACCACACCGAGGCACAGCCGCAGCGTGTCATGCCTCAGATCGAACTGAGTCACCCAATCCCGGTTTAGCCTGTCAATACCGTTCAGTTAGTGAACAATGATGGTGCATTTCGGCGGCTGGGTGGGTTGTGGATGGTGTTGGTGGTGCGCACGTTTGGCTGCCCATTTGAGGACCTTCGTTTGACGACCCGGGGTTTGGCGCAGTGGCGGCGTACCGGGTTGATACGGCGCAGTAGTTTGGCGATGCCCTGATTCCACAATCTGGTGGCGACGTTGCGGCTAGGAGGGGGAAGAGAGCTGTGGGACAGTGATCTTCGGGTGATCCGCAAGGCGGCGACGAAGGACATCCGGTCCGGGTCGTGACTGCCGGCGGTCGCGGCATCGCGCATCAGGGTGCGAATGGCGTAGTGACAGCACAGGTGCCCCCAGATTTCCTGCCGGACCAACGGTGGGGATTTCGACCGCAGCACGGCGCGTGGTCACCAGATCCCGGGTCGGTTGGTGGTGTGCCGCATCCCCGACCTGCGACCGCCCAAGGACCAGGGACAGGGCACGTTGTTCGACGTGTGTCGGTTCCACACGTTCTTCACCACCACCGACCCCGACGACCTCGATACCGTCGCCGCCGACAAGACTCACCGTCAGAACGCCATCATCGAGCAGCTGCACGCGAACCTGAAGAACTCCGCTCTCGCGCATCTACCCTCGAACTCGTTTCCGGCGAACGCCGCCTGGCTGCTCTGCGCGGTGATGGCGTTCAACCTCACCCGTGCCGCCGGCACCCTCACCGGCGATCCCAAACTGACGAAAGCGACCACCGGCACCCTCCGGCGCACCCTCGTCTCAGTCCCCGCGCGCATCGCGTCCTCGGCGAGACGGTTGACGCTGCACCTGCCGACCGACTGGCCGTGGGAAACAACGTGGCACAACTTGTCCGACAACACCTTCGGTCACGCACACCCGATCGTCGCCTAACGCCCAGGGCACCTGCCCGCCCTCGACGCGAAAGCCTCAGTGGAACAACCCGACACGAGAGATCGGACGCTCAACCATGCCCACACACCGTTCCATGCCGCCCAACGAAACTCGCAGCGATCAGGTCAGCGAATCGGTGAATTCAGGCTGAGACAGTTGACCGTCGTTCGAGAGTTCCTGAACTGCTTGTATCCTCGTTATCTGCTGGTGCTCAGTGCATCGAATTTGAGACTTCCGGCTACTTGACGTCGGCATCTGGCCCTGTGAGTGACAACACTTTTGGGAGCCGCACCGAAATTCACCCGGGTGGGTCGGCGCTGCCCACCCGACGACTTCTACGCCGTTACAGTGTCGTTTCGCGGCGCGGCGATCATATTCTGATCGATTAGAATTGCTGAAGGTATGCCCGTACGCGGGGGCCCATGTCCGAGAACCCAAAGAGGCGTGTCTGATTGTGCCATTCGCGCTCGAGTTGGACATCGAGGGTCGATTCCAAGGACTGCCGCAGCAGGCGCTTGACCATACTAACGGCCACGGGCGGTAACTTCGCGATCTCATCTGCCCGAGCCAGGACCGCGTCCCGAAGCTCGGATGGTTCCACGACCTGATTCACGAGCCCGAGTTCTAGCGCCTCGTCGGCCTCGATGGGCGCGAGGCGAGTCAAGAGTTCGAACGCCTTCGAATATCCGACGAGCCGCGGCAGGATGTAGCTCAACCCCATCTCTGGGGACACGCCAAGGGGAATGAACGCAGGCACCAGCCTGGCCCTGGTCGACGCGATGCGAAAGTCGTGCATTAGCGCGAACGCCAGACCGCCCCCTGCCGCTCCGCCGTTGATTCCCGCGATGCTCGGTGTGCCGATATCCATCATCCGTTGAACCCAGCGGCCGACACCAAGCGTGTCTGCCCTGCGCTGCTCGCGCGACTGCGGCGGCATTCCCCAATCGCCTCCGAGCGCGCCCTGAAATCCCACCTCATTGAGATCGATGCCGCCGGCCTGCGCAAGGCTTGCGAAGACGTCGCGGTCAGCGCCGACGCAGAACGTTGACCCTGCGCCGATTGTCGCGATAGCGCGCACGTTTTCGTCTGCATGGGCTGCTTCGAAGGCGTTGACAACGTCCCGGAACAGGGCCCCGTGCACCGAGTTGCCGCGATCGGGCCGGTGGAGCGTAACCATGAGGGTGTTTCGGACACGCTCGGTAAGAACGTTCGGCCCGTCCGTCGATTCCGCGTCAACGTTTTTCAGAGTGTCTGTCATCGTACGGTCCAATCAGTAGGATTTGGGCAGCCCGAGTGAGTGCTCGGCCACGAAGTTCAGAACCATCTGATGCGAGACCGGCGCAATCTTGATGAGCCGCGCCAGCCACCACACGTCGGTGAGGCCGTACTCGAGGGTCAAGCCATTTCCGCCGTGGACCTGAATGGCCTGATCAATGCAGTGAGTTCCGGCCTCGCCGGCGGCGTACTTAGCCATATTGGCGACCTCGCCGGCCCGCGGGTCGGCCGCATCGTACAACGCACATGCCTTCTGGACAAGCAGCTTGGCCGCTTCGAGCTCAACCTTCGCAGCGGCCAGCGGGTGCGAGACACCCTGGTGCGCACCGATCGGCACCCCCCACACGTTGCGCTCCGTGGCGTATCTGACCGCCTTGTCTAGAGCGAATCTACCCAGGCCTATGGTCTGGGTAGCCCCCAAGATGCGCTCGGGATTGAGACCCTCGAACACGGCACGCAGACCGTTGTTCTCCCCTCCGATGAGTCGGTCGCCGCTCACGCGGACATCGTCGAAGAAAAGAGTCCACTGCTTTTCGGGGACATCCACCGCCATCGGGATGAGTTGCCGTTCCATGCCCACGGCGTCGGCGTCGACAATAAACAGTGAGAGCAGCCCACCACGTCCGTCTGGCCGGTCGCCCGTGCGAGCCACCACGACGATCTTGTCAGCGTCTTCGACGCCCGAGATGAAGGTCTTGGTACCGGATAGGACCCATCCTCCATCGGCTGACTTGACGGCGTGCGTGCTGATTTTATGTGAGTTGGTGCCGGCATCTGGTTCTGTGATCGCGAAGGAGAAACGAAGAGCGCCACTGGCGATACCCGGGATCCAGTCCTTTTTGTGCTGCTCGGTGCCGAACTTGGTGATGAGCTGGCCGCAGATCGCTTGCGAGAAAACCAGAGGGACCATGGGACAACCAGCCGCAGCAGTCTCCTCCATCACCGCTACCAGGGCGTGCAGGCTCTGCCCTCCGCCGCCGTATTCCTCGGGCAAGCACACTCCGAGGAATCCCTGCGCCCCCAACACGTCCCACATCTCTCGCGCACCGCCGCCATTGCGAACCTGATCCATGTACCAGGTGTGACCGAAGCCGTGAGCGATCTGGGAAACAGTCTCTCGCAGCGCCCGCTCTTCGTCCGAAGGAAACAAGTCCATGACAGGTGGCGCGGTGCCGGCGACGGTCGTGTTGGTCATAACTACCCCTAACAAGAGTGAATGGTGCCTCTGAAGTGGATGTGCGTCCGAGAGCGTAGATTGCAAACTTATATGACCATATAAGAATTGTGGAGAGCGGGCAAGTAGGCTGCGTCGCGGAACAAACACGCGGTGTTGGCGGGCGAGACGAGGAGTAATGACCGAGGGCGCGGAACCTGCAGCAGGGAGCACCACTGAGGGCAGAAGAGAGCAGGCCAAGCGCGAACGAATTGGACGAATCTTGACTGCCGCGCGGGGCCTTCTGCGCGAGGGGCCTGGGGAACGGCTGACGATGCCGCAAATTGCGGACCGGGCCGGTGTGTCCCAAATGACCATTTTCAACCTCATCGGGGCTCGAGATGACCTGTGGGCAGCGTTAGCCGACGATGCGCTTGCGGACTGGCAAGCGCACGTAGCCCCCATTCGGGACCCGCAGAACCGCGCCCGCGCGATAGTCGAGAGGGTCACACAAGCGGTCGTCGACGATGCGCCAGTGTTCAAGGCTCTCATCTCCTCGTGGGGTGACAGCGGCCGTGTAATCCAGCGCGAGCCAAGTCACGCCCTCCTAAATTGCCTTGAACAGGCAGTCGACGAACACCAGATCGCTGCTGGCATTGATCTGCGCCGCCTCGCAGCCACCATCTTCAGCGGACTTGTGGGCCTGGTACATCAGTGGGCAGCCGGCCTCCTCGACGACCAGGATCTGGTCTCCCGCGCAGGCGATCTAGTCGACGTCGCCTTCACTGCCGGTCGCCCCGGCTGCGAGCCGCGCCGTTGGCGGTTGGAGACGACCGCACCCGAACCTAGCTCGTCCCCCCCGCCAGATTGAGCCCGCAAAAGGCGGCATGCTAGCCGTAGCCGTAGCCCGCGACCTCCACCAGGCCCGCCGAATTTGGCCGCGCCACGTTTCATCGACCATCCCGGCTTCTGTCGCGATAGCTGTACAGATATCGAACCTTCGAGACTGTGACACAACATGTTCGCCACCAGTAACAAGAAGGAAGTGGAAATGGCGACGTTGACAGGGACGCGCGCTGGAGTCAGCTGGCGCCCGAGCCAGCTTCGTCAGACTTTGGCAGAGCGGCGTCGTGCTCGCGCAGGACAAGGTCCATCAGGCCAGGGAATATTCGGTCGAGTTCCTCACTGCGAAGCCAGTTCCGGTGGCGATTGCCGTCGACTTCCTGCTTGATGATCTCGGACTCGCGGAGCACACGCCGGTGTCTTGTCAGCGCCGACTTTGATACTCCGAAGTCTGAGTCGCTGCACGCCGTCCCGGGCTCCTGGGCGATGGAGTGAACGATCGCACGGCGGACGGGATCAGTCAGTGCAAACATCGCCTCGAACGGGTCGAGATCATCCTCGGCCGGGATTGAGAGCGGGCGCGCCAAACGACTTGCCATGGTCCGCTTCCTCACCGATCGAAACTGCGCTGTACACATTCGTGCGTACATCAGCTAGGTAGATGTACACGCATATGTGTACATCTAGTACGACGTTGGCCCACGCCCGCCGATTGCCTATCAACATCTGCTTGCCCGCACCCCGCTGAGCGGGAACACACGAAGGAAACGATGAAAATCACTGTAATCGGTGCCGGAGCGATCGGCAGTAACCTCGCACGTCGTCTCAGCGAATCCGGACACGATGTTGTCGCCGCCGATGCCCGCGGACCGGAAGCCGTTGCCGAAGAACTTCTGGCGGCGGGAGTGCGTGCGGATGAGGTGGACGCTGCAGTCGCGGACCGTGACGTCATCGCGCTTTCAGTCCCGTTCTCCGTCCAGTCGGATCTCGCTGACTTACTGGCCGGCGTGCCTGACGACACGATCGTTGTCGACACGTCGAACTATTACCCCTTCATGATGGGCCCGGTCGAGGCCGTCGACAATGGCCAGGTCGAGAGCGAATGGAGCCAGGAGAAGCTCCGCCGACCAGTCGTCAAGGCGTGGAACGCGGCCCTGGCGGCCACTCAACAAACGCAGAGCCGCCCGAAAGTCTTTGCCGTGCAATCAATGGTGTCAGAAGATCGACGCACCCGAAGGTCGATCATGACCGGATGCCCACCGATCGCGGTGTCGGCCAGCTGTCGGCGGTACCGGGAACGCACGCGAGCGGACTCACCATCACAGTGTCCATCGATCCCGTCACACCCTCCTTGGAGATCACTGACGCGGCGATCTCCAGAATGTGGGCGCGGTTCTTCACCGCGTCCGCACGCGTTCCCGCCGGTGTCGTCGTAGCCATCTGCCAGTCCACGTCCAGCCGAGGCTGTCATACTCGAACGGCCCCGAGCAGATCCTGGACCAGTGAGTCGTCTCCGTTGACCTGCAGCAACTCGAACGGGCGTCGACGCCACAATACGAGTAGCACATCTTGAGCCGGTCCACTCAACGCCGCAACGTCTTTCGCGTGGCCACGAGTAACTGCGACTGATTCGTCGGAGAACTCGAGTAACCATTCGGCGTCGGCTGCGTCGGTGCACTGAAGGTGGACCGACTGACCCCGGAGAGCTACCGGCGTACCACCGGATTCGAGGGCTCGCGGCAGCATTAATCGTGCCCACTCGTCGACACCGTCCGCGGCGACTTCCGTGTCGGCGCCCTCTGGCGCCGATCCACCTACACCGCGCACAGCATCGGCAGCGTCGAATCGATGCACGGTTGCCTCGTGGGCCTGCCGACGGGCCCACGAGGCGGCTGTGCCGGATCCACCGATCGTCGGTACAGGTCGCCCGGGGTCGACCCGCGCGAACTCAGCGAGCAACTCGTCGAGTACTCCGGAATACTCGACGAGGCACGCACGTCCGCGAGGCATCCCGCGGTCGGTCCGTATTTGACTGATCTCCGCATGCGGATCGGCTCGCAGCGCAGCAGCCACCCACAGCTGAACCTTCCCGACATGGCGAACCACCTGTTCCAGCGTCCATCCCGGGCATGACGGCACTGGAGCATTCAATGCGTCAACCGGCATGGCCGCGATTCGGCTGCCTTCCGTGCGAAGGACAGAAAGGAAGCGGTCGAATGTGACAGACGTCGATGTGCCCACGGTTTATTGTTGCCCGGCCTTCTAATAGGCGACGGTCGTATTATAGAGCGGCGAATCGCAACTTCTTGGTCCGTACATGCGCTAATGGTCTGTCGTTGAGACCGACCGTTTCGAGATCTTTCCGTTCCGCTCTCCCCCCAGAGCCTCCAGACTACGAACAGCCATGTCAGCCAGAAAGGGACCCACGTCCTTCGAACCCGCGGGACCACCGGACCTCGTGGCGTCTGACATCAGCAATGCTTGCACAGCGCGAGTTGCTGTGCGCAGTCGATCGGCTGACCAACCCGGATACAGCCGTTCCAGACAGTCCGTCCACCGCTCGACGTAGCGACGGAGTCGACGCTGGTAACGACGCTTGTACGGCTCCGCCAATGCACGATGTTCGCGCTCCCAGATTCCTGCCAGACGTCGATGCGTCAGCGCAAAGGATACGAGACCATCGATGAGTTGTCTCAGTTCTTGGTGGGGATCGTCGTGAGGTGCGGTTAAACCGACCAACATTGCGTCAATCGCTCGATCGAAGAGCGTCGCGAGGATTTCGTTCTTCCCCTCGAAGTGCCTGTAGATCGCCGATCCAGTGACGCCTGCGGCTTCGCCGATCTCGTCGACACCAACGGCATCGAAACTCCGCTCGAAGAAAAGCTCTTCGGCGACTTCGAGGATCTTCTCGTCTCTTCCCACCCGAGTATCGTACGTCACGAACGTGAACGACCGTTGCCGAGATGGTCTCAGAACCCATATCGACTCGCCCATTACGCCCCGTAGGGTGAATGTTGAAGGAGCTGGTCGAAGCTCGACAAGGTGCAACCCATCATCGGGAACTCCGATCAATGGCGGGGAGACGACGTCAGTCGCATCCCCACTCCGGTGTCGAACGGCAAAGCATGTCGCCCGCTGCGTCTCGACCAGGAAAGAGTCTTCCTTGTTGCTCGGATCGAAGGACACTCACGGTTCGCGCTGCTCAGACCGGGCCGGGCTTGGGCACGTCGAAGCAACATCGGTTGCGGAGTGAACGTCGGCGGTCTGGCCGGCACATCGCGCTCCATGCGTCAGCGTTCGAGCGCGCCCTTCACTGCGTAACGTGCGTTCTGTCGATACGAGTCTGAAGCCTGCAGCAGCGATTGGTCAGAGCGATAAGAGAGTCACTCGACATTACGCGTTCCATCACCGGCGCCTATCGAGCCGGATCAGCACGGCCTTCGACACCGGGGTGTTCGACTTGACCGCCACGTGATCGAGCGGGATCAGCGGATTCGTCTCCGGGTAGTAGGCGGCGACGTTCCCCCGCGGCGTCGGGTACGGCACCAACCGGAAATCATCCGCCCGGCGCTCCTGCACCGTCCCGTCCGGGGCCTCCCACTCGGAGATCAGGTCCACCCGGTCCCCGTCGGCGTACCCGAGGGCGGCGATGTCCTCGGCGGCGATGAACAGCACCCGCCGTCCGCCCTTGACGCCGCGGTAGCGGTCGTCGAGACCGTAGATGGTGGTGTTGTACTGATCATGCGACCGCATCGTCTGCAAGATCAACCGGCCCTCGGGCACCGGCAGCCAGGACAGTGCGTTGACCGTGAAATTGGCCTTCCCCGTGCCGGTGACGAACCGGCGCTCGTCCCGCGGCGGGTGCGGCCACCCGAACCCGTCCGGCCGGCGGACCCTGGCATTGAAGTCCTCGAACCCGGGAATGACCCTTGCGATGGAATCGCGGATGCGGTCGTAGTCGGCGGTGAACTCCTGCCACGGCACCGAATGGTCGGGACCGAACAGGGCCTGCGCGATCCCGCACACGATCGCCACCTCGCTGCGCAACTGGTCGCTCGCGGGTGTGAGGCTGCCGCGGGACAGGTGCACCACCGACATCGAGTCCTCCACCGACACCTGCTGCTTCCGACCGGACTGCACATCCTTGTCGGACGGCCCAACGAGGGCAGGATCAGTCCGGTTCGCCCGGTCACCAGGTGCGAGCGGTTCAGTTTCGTCGACACCTGCACCGTCAACGCACAGTTACGCAGCGCGGCCTCGGTGGTCTCGGTGTCCGGGGTCGCCGAGACGAAGTTGCCGCCCATCCCGACGAACACCGACGCCTTCCCGTCCCGCATCGCCCGAATCGAGTCGACCGCATCCCACCCATGTGTGCGGTGACCGGATACCGAATTCGGTGTCCAGCGCCGCCAGGAACGATTCGGGCATCTTCTCCCAAATCCCCATCGTCCGGTCACCCTGCACGTTCGAGTGCCCGCGGACCGGGCACACCCCGGCCCCGGGTTTGCCGATCATCCCCTGCAACAGCAGCAGGTTCACCGCATCTTGAATGGTCGCGACCCCGTGCTTTTGCTGGGTCAACCCCATCGCCCAGCAGATGATCGTCTTTCTCGAGGCGATCAACGCCTCCGCCGTGGCCTGGATCTGTTCGAGCGACAACCCGGTGGCCTGGACGACGGTGTCGAGATCGACCTGCCGCAGATGCGCCGCGCACTCCTCGAACCCGGCGGTGTGCCGGTCGATGAACTCGCGGTCCAGCACCGTCCCGGGAGTGCGGTCCTCCGCCTCGAGCGGCAACCGGCCCAAATCCCTGGAACAGGGCCTGGTCGCCGCCGATCCGGATCTGCAGGAACTCGTCGGCGATCTGCACACCGTCGCCGACCACCCCGTGCACCTTCTGCGGATCCTTGAACCGCAACAACCCGGCCTCCGGCAGCGGGTTGATCGCGATCACCCTCGCCCCATTCGCTTTCGCCTTCTCCAGGGTCGACAGCATCCGCGGGTGGTTGGTGCCCGGGTTCTGCCCGGCGATCAGGATCAGGTCCGCGTTCTCGATATCCGGAACGGTCACCGAGCCCTTCCCGATCCCGATCGTCTCCACCAACGCACTGCCCGACGACTCGTGGCACATGTTCGAGCAGTCCGGCAGATTGTTCGTCCCGAACGCCCGAATCATCAACTGATACACGAACGCCGCCTCATTACTGGTGCGCCCCGACGTGTAGAACACCGCCTCATGCGGCGATGCCAACGCCCGCAACTCGCCGGCGATCATCGCGAACGCCGCATCCCAGCCGATCGGCTCGTAATGCGAGGCCCCCGGCAGCAACACCATCGGATGCGTCAACCGGCCCTGCTGCCCCAACCAGAACTCGGTACGACCCAGCAGATCCGCCACCGAATGCTCGGCGAAGAACTCCGGTGTCACCGTTCGGGTGGTCGCCTCCTCCGCGACCGCCTTCGCCCCGTTCTCACAGAACTCCGCATGCTTGCGGTGCCCCGGAGTCTCCGGCCACGCACACCCCGGACAGTCGAACCCGTCCCGCTGGTTCAACTTCCACAACGTCCGGGCCGTGCGCACCGGACCCATCTGCTCGAGCCCACGACTCAACGACACCAACACCGCAGGAACACCTGCCGCATAGGATTTCTCGTGCGTGACGACGACATCGTCCTCGTCGAAGATGTACCTGTCGGTGGTGTCGATCATGGAATCAGTTTCCTCGTGCAATCCATTCGACGAGGTGCGGGGCCTCGACACCGCTTCGCGGTCACCGCACAACCCAGTCACGAGCCGCGATCCGTCCGTGCGGAACTGGTAAAGACATTCGGGACGCCCGTCCATCTCTAGGACCAGAGTGCTGCGCCTCCCGCACAGATCACCGAGATGAACTGGACAGGATTGGTCCTCGAACCGTAGGGGAGGATTCGGTGCCTGACCAACACACCGCTTTCGCTCTGTTGCCAGGAACCCCCGCCGCACGTCTCACAGTGCTGGCAACGACGCTACGTCGCGATCCGGTCAGCCAGCTCCGTCGCGAGTGCGGTACTCCCGTCGATTCCAAGCCGGAAGTAGCGTGCATCCGCGTACAATTGTGATATCGGATATTCCCGCATGTACCCGTACCCGCCGTGCAGCTGCATGCCCTGATCGGAAATCCGCGAGAAGAGTTCGATCGCCTGCAATTTCGCAACTGCCGAACGTTCGGTGGTGAGGGTCGATGACACTCGTTCCGCGATTACGGCGTCGATCAACGTCTCGGCGGCTTCGCATTGTGCGAGCGCTTCGCCGAGTACAATTCTGGTGTTTTCGAACGACGCCACGGGAGTTCCGAACACCTTGCGTTCTTTGACGTACGCGATCGTGGTGTCGAGAGCGGCACGAGTACCGGCGACGGCGAGAACGGCCAGCCACAGGCGGTCGTCCTTGTCGAAATCCGCCACTGCCGCGTGAGGGAGTCTGGATTTGGCCGGCACTCTGACTTCGTCGAATATCAGGTCGGCCAGGTTTGCACCGCCCAGAGCTAGCGGGGTCGCTACATCGGTGCGGGCGATGCCGGGAGACGTTGTATCGACCAACACCACTGCATCGTCGGCGGCAGGGTCGGAGACACGCAATACAAGCAAGCCTGCTTCCGGACCGTCGACGACAGAATGCGCGTGCCCGTACAGGATGAGTTCGTCACCGCTTGCCGTTACCCGTAGGGCGGTTCGACCGATTCCCACTCGGGTGACCCCGGTGGCCAAACCGGGCAACCACTGCGCGCGGGTCTCAGCGGTGGCGTGCTCGGCGATGAGCGGCGCTGCGACGCCGGCGTGAGCCACGACACGGACGGCATGACCTAGATGCCCTGCGCGGACGAATTCCTCAGCTACGGTGACGAGGAAGCGTGGGTCGGGTGATCCGCCCCCACCGTATTCCTCCGGTACACCGATTCCCAGGAAACCGTTCGTGGCCGCGTCGACGACGAGGTCGTCCGGATCGGCATCTCGTTGGAGCAACTTGCGGACGGTAGTGCGAATGTCTTCATGCTCGGCATCAAATACTGTGCGCATCTCAACACCGCCGGCCTGCGCGCCGAACCGCACACGTTCGTGCACGGCCTCTCACAACTGAGGAGGACCTCTCGAGGACTGAATAGACAATTGGCTCGGTCACAAAGCTCTCCCGGTCGGTCAAGTGTTGGTCCAGGCCGGCGCGCGCTTCTCGACGAACGCCCGTGCCCCTTCTGCTGCGTCGTTCGAGTTGCGGACCGCGTCGGTGTAGGGCGCTTGGTTGACAAACGCCTCACTGAGATTCCATTCGGTCGAACGATCGATCAGTAATTTGGCGGTGCGGACCGCAATCGGCGCATTCTTTGCGATAGTTGAGGCCATGGCCAGTGCGGTGTTCAGTGCATCCCCGGCCGGGACGACTCGGTTCACAAGCCCGAGTGCAGCTGCTCTATCGGCACCGATCGGTTCACCGGTCAGGGCAAGCTCCATCGCGATTGCGCTCGGAAGTTTGCGAGGAAGCCGCAGAACGCCGCCCGCCGCAGCGACCAGGCCGCGTTTGACTTCGGGCAATCCGAATTGTGCGTTGTCACTGGCCACAATGAGGTCACACGCGAGCGCGAGCTCGAACCCACCGCCCAGTGCTTTTCCCTCGACTGCGGCGATAATTGGCTTTGTCGGCGGGCGCGTGACGATGCCGAATGCTCCCCGATCCTTAGTGAGGGGACGCTCTCCCGTGGCACTGAACGCTTTGAGGTCCATGCCAGCGCTGAACACATCACCGACGGCTGCCAGCACACAAACCGCGATGTCGGTCCGCTGGTCGACCTCGTCCAGGGCCGCCGCGATGGCGTCGGCGGTAGCCTTGTCGATGGCGTTTCTCGACTCGGGGCGGTTGAGGGTGACCACCGCGGTTCCCTCAACCACCTCGAACGCGACGGTGGAGCTCATCGGGGCGCCATCCGGATCGCACCGTCGAGTCGGATAGTCTCGCCGTTGAGCATTCCATTGTCGATGATGTGGAGAGCGAGTTTGGCGTACTCATCCGGCTGTCCGAGTCGGCTCGGGTGAGGTACGGTCTTCGCCAGGGAAGCGCGGACGTCGTCCGACAGGCGATTGAGCAGTGGCGTTTCGAAGGTTCCGGGTGCGATGGTGCACACGCGAATGTTTTTGCCGGCCAGATCGCGAGCGGCAACTATGGTCATGCCGACGATTCCGGCTTTGGCGGAGGCATAGGGGATCTGGCCGATCTGGCCTTCGAATGCAGCGACGGACGCGGTGAGGATGCACACACCACGGTCACCATCGATCGGCTCGTTCCGTGCCATTCTCGCAGCGGTCAACCGCAGCACGTTGAACGTTCCTATCAGGTTGATACTGACGACGTCACTGTAGGTCTCGAGCGAGCCGGGCGTGCCGTCCTTTGAGACGAGCCGAACCGCTCCCCCGCGCCCTGCGCAGTGCACCAGCACCCGAACCGGACCGGACGCTTCAGCGGCGTCGAGTGCTGCGTCGACCTCTTCTTCGCCACGCACGTCTGCCGCGGCGAACCGCACGCGATCACCCAGCTCTTTGGCGATCGTCTCTCCGTCAGACGTTGCGAGGTCGACAATGATGACGGAACCGGCGCCTCCGTCGAGCAGCCGCCGCACCGTTGCAAGTCCCAGTCCCGAAGCACCACCGGTGACAACGGCCGAGATTCCCTTGAGGTTCACAAACTGGACCTTTCTAGTGCGGCGTGGTTGAAGTAGTTTGACCGTGGTTAGTGGCGGTGAAAGCCCGATGGATCCGCCGAAAATTGTTAGCACGAAATCGACGGAGGTCGGGCGGATGCGGCGGCCCGGAATGGCGGGACTAGGGGGTCGCGCGGTTCGCCTCGGCCAGGGCGTCTGTGAATGAACGACGGCTAGACGACTCGTGTTGTGCGCCGCCCGCTGCCACGGCTAACCATCTTGCGTTGGCTCGTGCGAGAGCGATATTCGTAAGGATTCGTTGGATCGATTCGGTGGCACGGCGAGGCGTGATCAGACTGACACATGCAATGACAGCATGAATGATGAGCAACGGCATTTGGGAGGCCTTCTAGGTTTGCGTCGCGATGCCTAGTCGGGGAACGGAATACCTCGCGCACGGAGGGTCCGATGCTACGTTCTGAGCCAGTACGACCGGCAGAAGTCTTCTAGCACAGGCCACTAGATTCGCTCGATAATGGTGGCGTTGGCCATGCCGCCGGCTTCACACATCGTCTGCAGTCCGTATCGACCACCGGTGGCCTCGAGAGCGCCCAACATCGTGGTCATCAATCGTGCTCCTGAGGCTCCCAGCGGGTGGCCCAGGGCGATCGCGCCTCCGCGCGGATTCAGCCTTTTGGGGTCCGCATCGAAATGGGCCTTCCAGGCGAGCGGTACCGGCGCGAAGGCCTCGTTAACTTCGTAATGGTCGATGTCGGAAAGGCTGAGCCCAGACCGGGCCAGCACCTTCTCCGTCGCCGGGATGGGCGCGGTAAGCATGGTAATCGGATCGTCCCCCGCGAGAGCGAATGAGTGGAACCTGGCGCGGGGACGCAGATTTAGCTGCTCTGCGCGTTCTTCGGTCATGATCAGGATCGCCGCGGCCCCGTCGGCCAGCTGCGACGAGTTCCCTGCCGAGACGGACCAATTGATTTCAAGGAATCGGTCGGACATTTCACTCGACTCGAACGACGGCCTGAGGGTCGCCAACGCTTCTACCGTGGTGCCGGGCCGGATCGTCTCGTCAGTGGAGACAAGCATGCCGTCGGCCGATGTAATCGGGACGATCTCACTCGAAAAGTCCGCTGCGGCAGCCAACTCGTGTGAGCGTGCCGAAAAGTCATCGAGTTCGTGTCGTGAGAACCGGTATCTCGCGGCGATCAACTCGGCCGAGATGCCCTGCGGGATGAGACCGGGTGCATAACGGGCTTGCACCTTGGGCCCGACAGGGTCTTGTCCGATACGTGAGGAGAACATCGGGATTCGGCTCATCGACTCGACGCCGGAGGCCACCACGATGTCGTAGACACCGGAGATTACGCCCTGCGCAGCGAAATCGGCCGCCTGTTGACTCGAGCCGCACGCGCGGTGGATGGCGACGGAGGGCACGGATTCGGGAAGTCCCGCCGCCAACCAGCCCCATCGACCGACGGGACCGGCCTGTTCCCCGACCTGGCTGACGCACCCGGTGATGACATCGTCGACCATAGCCGGATCGATATCGTTTCGCTCGAACAGGCGTGTGAACACTTGACCGAGCAAATCCGCGGGGTGGACGGACGACAGGGCCCCACCGGGCTTGCCGTCTCGGGGGGCACGCCCCTTACCCATTGGGGAGCGAACCGCATCCACGATGACCGCAGTACGAGTCATTCTTCATCTCCTTCAGCCTGGTCGCAGAGCGTGAACGCCACCCTGTCGAAACAGCCTCGGTCTTGTAAGGCTTGTCCCCGCAAACTTAGCCTCGCATCATGCAGTTGTCAACGATCGTTAACACGCTACACCTAGCTCACTGCAGCCCCTCGGTCGAGACGTCACCTATCCGGCCAAGTGGCGTGACGATCCGTCGAGCACAAGGGTTCCGTGCACCTTGGTCGTCAACTTCCCGGTCCGGTCCCGGACAAGCACCGTCACGAACGACATGGACGCACCGATTCGATCCACGACTGCCTCGAAGGTCAGCGGGGGAAACGCGGGACGCAGATAATCTGCGGATATCGAAGCAGTTGCCGGCAAGGTGGACGGAGCCAGCATCGTCATCGTGACGATTCCAAGAACTTGGTCCGCGCACGCCACGAGAGCTCCGCCGTGCACGGCACCGTTCGGGTTGAGTGGCCAGTCCGAGTGTTTCATCTCCACCACCACTCGGCCGGCCTCGATCTGCAGGCAACGGAGCCCGATTCGTCGGGAGACCGGCATTCCTTCCGCCCACCTGGCCCACTCGTCCCAGCTCGACCCGTGCGGCGGCGACTGAGGAACGTGGACATCATCTTGTTGCATCGTCATAGTCGCACCCTATCGCTTTGCGGAACGATCGTTTACCGTACTCTAGGGGTCAACGCAGATCGGACAACTTCGGGCACTTCACCGATAGGTTCGAGAGATCGGACAGATCGGATGAGCAACTCTGCTGTCGTGCTTCCGACTGGCGCTGGCGCATCGACCAGCTGCTACGAAGTCCGGTGGCCGACGCGCCGGCATGAGGGTGTTTGCAACACGCATCAACCGATCTCGGTCCATATCGAACGAAGGAGAAACATGACACCCACGGAGACCGTTGGGCCGCTGGCAGGGCTGCGAGTAGTCGAACTTGCAGGTATCGGACCCGGACCTTTCGCCGCGATGCTCCTCGCCGACCTCGGCGCCGAGGTCATTCGCGTCGACCGCCCCGGAGACGGCGCCAGTGCCATTCCCCCCCATCTCGACGCGATGCGTCGGAGCCGGAAATCGGTAATTCTGAATTTGCGTGACGAAGCAGGCGTCGGCGCGTTACTAGACCTCGTCGAGAAGGCCGATGTGCTCATTGAAGGCTATCGACCTGGCGTGACGGAAAGACTCGGCCTCGGCCCTGACCAGTGCTGGGCGCGCAATCCGCGATTGGTGTACGGACGAATGACCGGCTGGGGACAGGAGGGGCCTCTGGCTTCATCCGCGGGACATGATATTTCGTACCTTGCACTGACCGGCGCACTGCATGCCATGGGCCGCAGCGGTGAAGATCCTGCAGTCCCACTCAATCTGGTCGGAGACTTCGGCGGCGGTTCCTTGTATCTCGTCGTCGGTATCCTCGCCGCCGTCTTTGAGGCCGCGCGGTCAGGACGCGGACAGGTCGTCGATGCGGCGATCGTCGACGGTGCCGCATCCTTGACCACTGTCATGCACGGGATGATGGCGGCAAAGCTGTGGCGCGATGAGCGCGGCGCCAACGAACTCGACACCGGGCGACCCTGGTACGAGGTTTACGCGACTGCCGACGGAAAACACGTTGCAATCGGTCCCATCGAACCGAAGTTCTTTGCCGAGTTCATGACCATGATCGGACTGGACCCGAACAAACTCGACCGCCGCGACCCAGAGTCGTGGCCAGTTCTCAAACAACGTATCGCGGACGTCTTCAGGACGAGAACCCGCGACGACTGGGCAAAATTCTTTGAAGGCACAGACGCGTGCGTGTCCCCAGTGTTGAGTTTCACTGAAGCACCCTCCCATCCTCATCTTGCGGCACGAAAGACGTTCGTCGAGGTGGCAGGCGTCACGCAGCCCGCCCCGGCGCCACGGTTCAGCCGCACGCCGGGGGCTGTCCAGTCAGGTCCGTCCACTCCCGGAGCGCATACTCGCGACGTTCTGACACGCTGGGGGGTACGCGAAATCGACGCACTTTTCGACAGTGGCGCCGCCGTGCAGACCTGACCTGCACAGCGGACCCCTCGGAGGTCTCACCCACGACCTCCCGTCCGAAACGACGACTAACCACTAGGGCTCGGACGCGGCGCCACAGACAATGACCTTCGCCTGACGCTCTCCGGCCTCGAGGCCGCCACCGCGATAACCCGTTTACCTCGTCGCGATGACCCGATCAATCAGGAGGGCGCATGCGCCGCGAAATCTTCAGCAAAAAACACGATTCGTTTCGCACTGTGGTCAGGCGATTCGTCGATGAGCATATTGCACCCGAATACGACCTATGGGAGAAAAACGGCCGGCCGAGTCGTCGCTTCTGGCGCGCGGCTGGCGAACTCGGCATCCTTGGGATCGGAGTACCTCCCGAGCACGGCGGAACCCCCGATACGACTTTCACTCACAGTGTCGTAGTCACCGAAGAGATCCAGCGTCAATTCTTCGCGGTTGGCGGATTGAGGGTACAGACCGACATCTGCATGTCGTATTTCCTGCATTACGCAGACGAGCAGCAGAAGCAGTGGTGGCTACCCAAGCTCACGAACGGGGAGTACGTGGCGGCACTCGGCCTGTCGGAACCCGGATCGGGCTCGGACCTGAAATCGATGTCGACCCGCGCGGAGCGAGTAGGGGATCACTACGTCATCAATGGCGCAAAAACTTTCATATCTAACGGCGCCAGTGCGGACCTTGTCATCCTTGCCGTGAAGACCGACCCCTCTGCCGGGCGACACGGAATAAGCCTGATCGTCGTCGACACCACATTGGAGGGATTCGAACGAGGACGAAGCCTGGACAAACTCGGATTGAAAGCCCAAGATCTAGCCGAGCTATCGTTCACCAACGTTCGAGTGCCCGTCGAGGACCGCCTGGGTGAGGAGAACAGGGGATTCGAATACCTCATGTCGAATCTTGCACAAGAACGACTCTCGATCGCTGTCAATTCACAGGCAGCAGCCTCGGCGGCGCTCGACCATACTGTTGAACTGCTCGCCGGCACCTCACCCAGCCAACATACGAAGTTCGAACTGGCCGCCTGCGTGGCCGAGATTGCGTCCGGACAAGCCCTCGCTGACCGCGCACTCGCAGAGCTTGAGAATGGCACATTGTCTCCCGCGGATGCTGCGACCACGAAACTGTACTGCACTGAACTACAAGGCCGTGTAGTCGATCGGTGCTTGCAGCAACTGGGCACAGCGGGATACACCCGCGAATGCAACATAGGCCGTGCGTATCTCGATGGCCGAGTCAGCCGGATCTATGGTGGGTCGAGCGAAATCATGAAGGTCATTATCAGTCAAACGTTGGCTCTGTAGACCACACGCCGAGCAGGTCCCGACACCCATACAGGAAACGATCGTTTATGGAAGACAGGTTTCGCTGCTAGGCTTGGTGTTGCCTTCCGGCGGTCTTTAGACCTCGGCGGTGGCTTGCGCCAGAGATGCAGACCGATGCCGATGACGTCCCGACATCCCGAGAAAGACGATGAATATGACCACGCTCGAAACGACGGATTCTGCTGTTCTCACTCGATTGTTGCAAGAGCGCCGGAGTTGCCGAGGATTCCTGGATCGTCCTGTCCCACGACCTGTAGTCGAACAGATCTTAGATCTTGCGCGACTTTCCCCGTCGTGGTGCAATACTCAGCCCTGGCACGTGTTGGTTACTGACGGTGCCGGGACCGAACGTTTCCGGAAAGCGCTGTCGGCGCAGGCTGCAGCGGAAGAAATGACTCCAGACTTTGCGTTCCCCGCCCGGTACGCAGGCGTATATCAGAAACGGCGTCGTGAATGCGGCGTGCAGCTGTATGACAGCGTCGGAGTAGCCAGGGGCGATCGAGAGGCCTCAGCAAAGCAAGCAGCACGGAACTTCCAGTTATTCGGCGCTCCACACACAGCAATAGTGACGACAACCGCGGATTTGGGTGCTTACGGCGCCATCGACTGCGGACTCTACGTTCAAACGTTCCTCCTCGCAGCGCAGAGCCTTGGCCTAGGTGCGATCCCTCAGGCCGCACTTGCGGCACACTCCTCGTTCATTCGTGAACACTTCGCACTTCCCACTGATCGGCTCGTGGTATGTGGAATATCGTTCGGTTATCCGGATCTCGAGCATGCCGCCAACGGCTTCCGGACTACGCGGGCAGACCTCACCGAAACCTTCGATTGGGTCGACCGATAGGCTGAAACATAAGCGGTCAACGACGCCGGACGGGTTGGACTCTCACGCTCCCGTCCAGCGTTTTGCTACATCTGACATCCGGTTGATCAGCGAGCATTTGTCTCGTATGCACTCGAAGCTGCTATCTCGGACGGGTGTTCACCACCGTCCACTCGCGCAGGCACCGCGCCGAGGCGTGCGTACGCGATCTGCAGGATCTAAAACAAGCGAAAGCGACCGGGAAAGTCAGGCGGCGGGCGTGACGTCGAGAGTCGCAAGCCCCGCGAGCGCGATCTCGGTCAGTACAGTCGTCGCCCGGTGCGATCGTCGTCCCCCGACGGGTCGCACTGCCTCCGACATGAGCAGCGCATGAACGCCGCGAACTGCGGTAATGACGTCGGCGTCGCTACGGTTCGGGTAGCAGCGCGATACACACTCGACCCACAACTGTACGTATCCGTGCTGACGGCGCTGGTAGGAACGCCGGTACGGCTCTGCCAGGGACCGTTGCTCCCTCGCCCAGATGGCTGCGAGTCGGTGGCGTGAGTTCGCGAACTCCAGGTGCGCACTCACCAAGCCGGACAGTTCCAACCGTGGGTCCTCGCTCGGGATCGGGATCAGCGTCAGCAAGCCGTCGATGGCCTGATCGAAAAGGACGGCTAGGATCTCGTCTTTGCTATCGAAGTGTCGATAAATTGCCGACCCACTCACTCCAGCCGCTCTGCCGATTTCGTCGACTCCGACACCATCGAAGCTGCGCTGAAAAATCCGTAAGAAACGGAGAAGGCCACTGCAGGTGACGCCTGTGCCGACCCGTTCGGCGCAGGCGAGCCGTCAGCCATGCGCGCTCAAATCACCCTGCCGGGTGGACCGAACGTGGGGATCCCAGATCCTGCGTGCAGCCCACTTTGCTGCATGCACCCGTTACCTCAGGTACGACTGGTCGAGTGAAACGCAACCGGTCGGTATCGAGTGTAGGTCTGCGGGTTTGTACTCGCTGATCGGGACCGCGAGATCGGAAATCTGCTGTCGGTAAAAGCGGCTCGGTCGTGGCCGATCGCCAGACATGTCCCGCGCAAGCGCGTATCAGAGGCGCACTGGTGACGAGCGACCAGGCAGACTGCATTGCAGGTCCCATCCACGGGGTGACGTTCCCGTTAGTTGACGTCCTACAGATGAGCGATCTGGTGTCCGACCGACCCCATACGTAAACGTTCGTTCTCGCGCCTGGTACGAAGTTCGACTTCTGAGCACCATCTCTGGACCTGCGGCAGGTGTGGGTCGCTTCGTCCATCCCAATAGCACCGCAAACATGGTGCATCGACGGTAGCGGTGCTTACTTTTCGTGTCGGCTGATGGCGATGCCGCGCAGGTGACGACAGGAGCGAGAACGACCGTTTACGTTTTGCGATGAGTCGTACTACAGTGGAGAGCAACAACAGGAGGCCCGACGGGTCATCCGCCTACAATTTCGATTACGAGGAGACCAGACGCCATGGGTTACCCCCTGCCGCAGGAGGCTAGGCTCACGGGGCCGTTCCAGCCGATGCGCTTCGAAGCCACCGTTGACGAGTGCATCGTCACTCACGGCGAAATCCCGAAGGACTTGGCTGGTGGCTTCTACCGCACCGGCCCGACGTGGAAGCGGCCCACCCGGCAGGGCACTAACGGGCTCTTGGGGATGGACGGTATGGTCCAGGGTCTCGTCCTCGAGAACGGGCGAGCCGACTTCCGGAATCGTTGGGTTCGGACTCCGAAGTACCAACTCGAAGAGCAGCATGGACGCGGGATGTTCGAGTGGACCGACGGCGACTGGCACGACTGGCGCACGTATGGCTATGGGGACGTCAAACGAGACCAGTACACCTGCGGAGTTCCCCAAGGGACCAATAACGTCAACATCTTTCCTTTTGCCGGCGAGATGGTCGCGTCGGGTGAGCAGGGCGGTCCACCGATCGCACTTGATCCCATCACGCTCGAAACCAAGGGCATCGTCAATTGGTCCCCGAAGTTGTCACCCGGAATTCATGCTCCGACAGCATTCGGTGACAACTCTTTCACTGCACACCCGAAGTGGGACCATGAGACGGGTGTTCTCTACGGGTGGGCTTACCGCGACACGGCGCCTTATGTGACCGTGCACGTGGTACATCCGGACGGTGCAGTCGAGTCTCGTGAACTGTGGGACGCGCCGTACAATACTGTCGCACATGATATCTGGCTCACTCCGGAGTGGATGGTGATGCCGTTCCAGCCGATGTTGATCGACAAGAAGCGCATCACCGAGCGCGAACTCTCCGTTTTCGGGTGGGACCCCGAACTCCCCATTGTGATCGCGCTGATCCCCCGCCACGACCCCGCGGCACCAGTCCGGTACATCACCACGGACATTGAACCGCAGTACATCATGCACACCCTGTCGGCTAATGTGAGCGGAAATATTCTCACTCTGGACGGACCTATTTTCAACCGACCTCCATTCCCGTTCGAGCAAGACTTCGCCGCGGGTGACGACGTCGCACTGTTCTTCTCGATCGCTAAAAGCGCGTTGGGCCGTTGGACCATCGACCTGAACACCGGGCAGGCGAAATCCGAACAGTTGTCGGACCGTCCCTCGGAGCTGCCGAAAGTCGACGAGCGCTTTTACGGGAAGGGTTACCGCTGGGGATACCAGGTCGGCGGCGTCGTCAAAAAGGGTGGCATGAAGATGAACAGCCTGGTCGTCACCGATATGCAGACGTTGTCGGATCAGGAATTTCAGATCCGATCAGATGAACCCGCAGCCGTTCTGGAAGGAACCTTCGCCCCACGACACAAGGACTCACCGGAGGGAGACGGGTACATTATCGTTCCGGTCTCGTGGTGGGCGGAAAAGCGGGGCGAGTTCCAAATCTTCGACACACACGACATCACGCAGGGGCCGATCTGCAAGATCGAGTTGCCATTCATGATGGGGTGGACGCCGCACGGACACTGGATGGACTTCCGCTAGACACTCCAGGTCGCCGCCGACGCCGAAGTCGCGGCGTCCGACGATCGCGAGAACTGCCGCTGGTCACGATCAACCACGCTAGGACCGTTCACCAATTCTTCACGTCAGCACTTTGGCTCCCGTTCTCACCCTCAGGGAACGGGAGCCGATTCGGTGCCCGGGCTGGTCACGTCCAGGTCGGTGGGCCAGGAACGTCGGGTCACCCACCCGCGGGGCTCAGAGCCCACGCGAATCTCGCGTTCCCACTGACGCCACTCTGAAGAGTCCTGGATCTACCGAGACTCCCGTGGCCCGGAGGATGAGAGTCAGGGCAGGTCGCCGGGGTTCGTGAGCGTGTGACATGGACGGCGGTCGATGTGCGTCGAGAATCGGCGACACGTTTCGGATCATTCAAACGAGTCGTCGAGCATCCCAGTGTTCATTCAGAGGCCGAAATTTACGACGGTGTGGGGCGCCCGAGCTCGCCCAGCGAGGACGCGCGCCGAATCGCCGAACTCCAGCGGGAGAATCGTAAGTTGCGGAATACGTCCGTGTTCTGCGGAAAGTCAATGACCTACTGCGGACCGCGAATGCGTTTCGCGGCGGCAGAGGTCGGCCGTCGACGCGTTGATCATCGACTACATCGATGAGCGCAAGTAGTGGCCACATCGCCCGTCCAACTATCACGCGGCTAACAGCACGGACACGCCTCCGCTGCCGACCTGCACGATGCCTAAACGGCGAACGCCCTGGTCGACCTGCATCGGACCCTGCGGCGTCTACGGCATCCGCAAACTCTGGCATGCAACCCAAGGGCGGGACACGACGTCAGACGCCACAAAATCCGACGATTGATGCGCGTGGCCGGCATCGTCCGCGGCCCGAACCGAACCATCCTGATCGGACGCGAATGGTCGGCACCGTCGCGCCCTGACCGGTGGTATGTAGCCAACTTCACCTGGTCATTGTCGGGATTCTGACACCACATTCTACTGCGACGTCTTCTCCCGCCGGATCGTCGGCTAGCGAGTGACACCAGCAAACACCCCACTGGGCACATCGGTGCTCGACCGAGCTCTGTCACCCGACGTAATAGCGGAGGACGTTGTACAGCACCATATTTGGTACAACACCTCGCGGAAAGTCAACATCGCTGGCCCATCTGCAGGGCTGCAGGAAGCTGGCATCGTCGGATCCATCGGGAGCTCGGCGACGCCCTCGACAGGACTCATGGAATCGGCGATCGGCTTGTGCAAGACCGAGCTCATCGGCCCGCTACCCAATGCTGAAAGGGTGGGACGAACTCGAACACGAATCGGCTACGTGGTGCACTAGTGCAACGGCAGCCGGCTACATTTCCGCACTCGATTACCTGACACCGATCGAATATGTAGATCGGGACTTTCAACAGACCATCTCGAGTGAGGTGGCGTAAACCGGAGGCTCGACCGAATCCAGCGCTCACACTTGAAACGAGTGGTGGGTCGGCCTGCGTGCCCGCCGCCTAGGATCGTGGGCGCCTGCCTCGAGCACACTCCGACGACCCGCTTGGTGTACGGACGCTCCGTGGACTGGTCAACTGCCTCATCATAAATGTGAACGGTCGTGTATGTAAGTGTTCGGAAGGTTGTAGACTTAGTGCATGGCTCGCGATCAGCAGATACTCGAAGCCGCCGAAGAGCTGTTTTATCTCAGTCGGTCATCGTGCGCGGAGCCCCATGGTGCCGGTAATGATCTCACGTTGGATCTCGTTTGTGCCCGCCCAGATGGGAGTCACCAGTGCCCGCCGTACGTGGCCCTCCATGTCATATTCTGTGGCGTAGCCGTAGCCGCCCATCATCTGCATCCCTTCGAGAGCCACCTTCTTCGCGGTCTCGGATGTCTTGATTTTGGCCATTGATGTCAGGCGGGTGAGCTCAGGACCGGTTCCGCGGCCCACCTCGACACGTGCTGCGGCGTCGTAGGTGATCAGTCGTGAGCACTCGACCTCAATAGCCAAGTCCGCGATGCGATGGCTGAGTGCCTGGAAGGTTCCGATCGAACGACCGAACTGCTTCCGCTCCTTGACGTAAGCCACCAGATCATCGAGGGCGCGTTCGGCGATGCCCAGGGCATAGGCGGCGCCGATCAACCGCTCGCCGTTGAGTCCCGCCATGACCTGCGGCCATGCCTTTCCGACGGTACCGACAACATTCTCTTCGGGCACGAACACGTTAGTGAAGTAGAGATCGTTGACCTCCTTGCCACCCATCGTGCTGATAGGGCGAATTTCAAGCCCTTCACTGTCGGCGGGAATCTCGAACATCGTCAGCCCGCTGTGTGGCGAATCCTCATAGCTGGTGCGGGCCACCAAGAGGATGCGGTCGGCGATGTGGGCATTGGAGCACCACGTCTTCATTCCGTTGACCACGAATCCGCCGTCGTGCTGCTTCGCGGAACAAGAGATGCCACCGACATCCGAGCCTGCCTCGGGTTCGGAAATCGAGATCGACATGACGTGGCCTTCCGAGATGGCGCCCAGCACGTCCCGCTTCTGTTCCTCCGTGCCGTACCGCAGATAACAGCCGGCCACGGTGCCTGTCGAACCAGCAGCGTAGATCGGAAGCAGCCCTTTTCGGGTCTCTTCGTGGAAGATGCACTCGTCCACGAGCGTGCCACCCGACCCGCCATATTCTTCGGGAATAGCCACGCCCGTCCATCCGAGCCGTGCGACCTTTTCGTAGATCTCCTGGTTGTGGGTGTCCGCGCCCCCGTCCGTCAATGCATCACGCTGTTCCCGGGTGCCGGCCTCGTGTTCGCAGAAGTCCCGGATAGCGTCCCGGAATGCGCGCTGCTCGTCGGTGAACACGAACCCCTGTGTTGTCGCGGTCATGTTTCCTCGTTTTCAGTGGTGGCAGGTTCGAGGTGGTAGTCATTCAGGTCCACCTCTCGAGTGCGCCGCCAGTACGCGACGTACTCCCAGGGGCTGGTGCCGACGATCCGGCCGCTGCGGTTGCGGTAGTAATTCGTCACACTGGGGTGTGTCCACACGGTCTTGGCGAGTGCGTCGTCGACCTGTTCGTTGTAGTCCTGATGCACATCTGGGCGGACCTCGACAACGACGTAGTGCTGCTCGAGCATCGCCTTGATCAGTTGCATCAGGTAGCGGACCTGCATTTCCGTGGTCAGGAATGCGCTGCCCCCGTGCCCGGTGCTGGTGTTCGGCCCGAACAGCATGAAGAAGTTGGGGAAGTGCGGAACCGACATGCCCAGGTAGGCGCGGGCGTCGTCCTCGCCCCACACGTCACGAAGTCGTTCGCCGTCCCGGCCGACGACTTCCATCGGGCCGAGGATCCGCAACGTTTGAAAACCGGTAGCAAACACGATCATGTCGACGTCGCGTTCTTGCCCATCGTGACCGACCAGTGTGGAACCTCGTATCTCACGGAGTCCGCCGTCGAGGAGTTCGACATCGTCCCGGCGCAGGGTGCGGTACCACCCGTGGTCGATGAGTGGTCGCTTTCCGTAGGCAGGGTACTCCGGGACCGACGCGGCGATCAGGTCGGGGCGTCCGTCGAGTTCAGACTCGATGTACTTCGTGAGGAAGCGCCGGTGTGCGGCGTTGACCTCGTTGACGGCGAACGCGGGATCCGGGTAGGACTCGTCGATCTGCAGTGCCGGATGGAGGCGGTCCCCAAAGCGCCAGAATTGGCGGAGTCGATAGAACCCCGCGTAGTACGGCACATTTTCGAGCAGCCACTGCACCTCGGATGTGACGGCGCGTCCGTGGTTCGGATGTGGAACTGCCCATTGACGAGAACGCTGATACACCAACACGTTACTTGCCACTCCGGCGAGGGCCGGGACGATCTGCATGGCACTCGCTCCGGAGCCGATCACGGCGACACGCTTGCCGGTGACATCCAGGTCGTTGCTCCACTGCGCGGTGTGGACCGCGCGCCCCGGGAAGCTCGCCAGCCCGGGGATATCTGGAATGCTCGGGCGGTTGAAGTGCCCGACTGCGCTGACGAAGACCGGGGCGTCGAGAACCTCCTCGGAGCCGCCGCTACGGCGGACGTGGATGCGCCACCGCTTGTCCTCGCCGTCCCATGCCGCCTGAACTACCTCGGTGCCGAACTCGATGTTGTCGTAGAGGTTGTGCTCGCGCGCCAGATCGACGAAGTAGGCGTGCACCTCGTCCCGTTTCCCGAAGTAGGTGCTCCACTGTGAACTCTTCGCGAATGAGAACGAGTACAGGTGGCTCGGTGTGTCGACACCGCAGCCGGGATACCGATTCTCCAGCCACGTTCCTCCGACCTCGTAGTTCTTCTCGAGGATGGCGAAAGGGACACCCGCGGCCTTGAGCATGATCGCGAGATTCAACCCGGCCATACCCGCACCGACGATGAGCACCCGAAAGTCGGTTTTGTCGGTGGCGCCGGCGATCTCGACCTGGCGGCTGACGGTACCCATCTCCTCGGCGAGTAGGTCCGCATACGAGACGGGGACCTCCTCGGCGAGCGATATTCCCAGCAGTTCGACCAACTTCTCGGGCGTAGCGGGTGCCGTCGGCGGGAGTTCTTCCGTTTTCCACGCGGAGATCACCTTGAAGGCCGCGTCCCGGATCTCGTCCTGGACCGCGGGGGGAAGTCCGGCGTCGTCGTGATCGCTCAATCCACGCGCCGGTGTCGGTCGATACGGCGCCTCCAGCCACCGCTGGTCGCCGGTCAGTTGATGCAGCACCAATAGCAGTGTCGGTAAGTTGGCAACCGCGAGTGCTTGACGGAGTTCATCGGCGAACGCCGATCTCGCGGCGGCTGTGGATTCAACGGCTGACGACATGGCACCTCCCGGTGTCGTTGCCAGATCCCGACCTGGTGGACTGGGCGCAGGGCTCTTTCACCGTTGCAGGCTTCGGCATACTCTTCAACTCATCGTCGACAGTCACGATTGTTTCACTTCCTGGATAGGGTTATCAGGCGCGGGCGCCGACGGCACTGGTCTCTTCGGCCGCCCGGGCGATACCTCCGAACGTGTCGAGGATGTTCGCGAACGCGTCCTCGCTCTCCTCTGCCTCGATCGGCGGAACGTACGGGGTGTGCAGTACGAGGTGGTCGATGACGCCCTCGTATTGGGCGAGCTTCTGACGTGCTTCCTCTGGGGTGCCGGTGATGCTGAGTGTCTCGACGAGTCGGTCATCGGTGCGTTCGAAGGCTGCGATGCCTTCTCGGGCGAAGTTGCGGCGCAACTCCGTGACTGCGTCCTCCAGACCGTGCATAGCGGCCACCTGTGCCCCGGCGGGGTGGGTGGCATAGAAGCCGACCTGTTTGCGGGCTCGGCTCATTGCCAGCTCCCGGTCGGGGGACACGCTGCATACCGCTTCAGCGCAGATCTGGACTTCGGAAGGGTCGCGGCCTGCCTTCTTCGCCCCGGCTTCGAGGTGCGGGCGCACGAACTCGTTCACGTACTTGGTGGTGGCGAAGTAGCCGATCCAGGCGTCGGCCTTCTGTCCGCAGAGCTCGACCAGTTTCGGTCCCATGGCGGCCAGTGCAATCGGAATCGATGTCCGGGGTAGCTCGCGTTCGCCCCACGGATTGATGGGCGGTGCGACAAATTGGTAGTGCTGACCGTCGAGCGATTCGGACTTTCCTGTTGCGAGGTATTCCCAGGACAATCTCAGGACGTCGATGTACTCGGACAGGCGCCCGAGTGGGTGCTTCGCGTCGGTGGAGTGAAAGGCACGGAGAAATTCGGGGACACCGGTTCCGATTCCGAAAAACATTCGGCCACCTGATATGTCGTCGATGTCGGCGGCGGCATTGGCGGCTTCGAAGGGGCTGCGACTGAAGGCCGCAGCGAGACCGGTGCCCAAAGTCACCCGTTCGGTCGCCAATGCGGCAGCTGTCATCAGGTTAAAAGGATTGCGGTAGACCTCGTATCCGAAGACTGAGTGGAACCCGGCCTCCTCGGCGCGGCGCGCCTTCTCTCCGACCGACGCGATCGGTCCTGTTCGGCTGGGCAGTGTAACTCCGATGTGCATATTTGATCTCCTGGTATAGGTGACATCGGGTTCGCATCAACTGCGCCCGGCGTCAAAGGTTGCTATCAGCTGGTCTGCCGCAGATCTGCCGGCACGAGACCGCCGCCCGCGTAGAGCAGTTCGATGTCGGTCGCGTACTTCGACTCGATAACCCGTCGGCGGAGCTTGAGCGTTGGGGTAACTTCGTCACTCCCGGGTACCCACGGTGTGTCGACGACGACGAATCGTTTGATCTGCTCGACGCGGGCGAGCTCGTTATTTGCCCTGGCCACTGCCGCAGCGATGATCGCGGAGATATCCAAGTCGGAGTTATTGCTCTGGCTCAGCTGGCTCCGAATGTCCGGATCGGGGGCGATGACGGCGACGTTGTACGGCCGGTTGTTGCCCACCACGCAGGCGGAACCGATCAGTGGATGTGCCTGGGTGAGCTTCGATTCGATGCGCGAGGGAGACATGTTCTTGCCGCCCGCGCTGATGATGATCTCTTTCATGCGGTCGACGATTGTGACGTTGCCCTCATCGTCGATGCGGCCGATGTCGCCGGTATGGATCCACCCTTCCGCATCGATGACCTCGGCAGTTTTCTCGGGTTGGTTTCGGTAGCCGCGCATCGTGAACGGGCTCCGCATCAGGATTTCTCCTTCCTCGGTCAGCCGAAGTTCCACGCCCGGTAGCGCCTTGCCGCACGTGCCAACTTTGGAATCGCTGGGTCGGCCGAGAGCGCCGAGCGCTCCACCTTCGGTCTGCCCCCAACCCTCGACGAGGGGCAATCCGAGGTCGATCCAAAACTGCACCAGTGCAGGAGGTATCGGAGCACCGCCGGCAATGGCCACCCGAACCTGATCGAATCCGAAGCGCTCCAGAATGTCGGCCGCTGTGGTGCCGTCGGCCAGCATCGTCTTGGCCACGCCGCGGAGTTTGTCGAACAGCCGCGGCGGTGAGAAGAAGTAATGCGGATGCACGGCCTGCACCGTCTCCACGATTTCCCGTGGGCTCGGTGCGCACACCACCTCGAATGCCCCGGGAATCGCGCGGTAGTGGCTGAGCATCCGCTCGGCCAGGTGTGCATACGGGAAGCACGACACGACGCGGGCGCCGCGCAGGGTGCCAATGGCCTCGTGCAACCCGTAGGCGTTGCCCAGGAGACCCCGGTGGGTCAATTCGACGCATTTGGGGGTACTGGTGGTGCCGGAGGTGTAGATCAGCAGCGCGAGGTCATCTTGGGTCAGTGACCGCCACCTACCCTCGAAGTCGAAATCCGCCGATCCCGCGGCTATCACCTTGCGAAGCGACAGCGTTCCCGGATGCTCGCCATCGATGAGAATGATCTGCAGATCAGGGCATTCCTCACGCGCCGCGAGCGCGAGCGAGACGTAACTCATTTCGGTGAACAACACCGCAGCCTCGGAGTCCTGCATGGCCCATGCAATGTCCTTGGCCGGCAAGGTTTGGTACACCGAGAGGGTTGCCGCGCCGAGATGAAGAGCTGCCAGATCGGCGGGAAAGAACTCGGGTCGGTTACCGAGCAGATAGGCAACGGTGTCACCACGGCCGATTCCCATCGCGGCCAAGCCTCGGGCGATGGCCTCGACCTGTTCCGCATAGGCGGCCCACGTCAGCGAGGTGCCTCCGTCGAGGGTTCGCACCGCGATCCAGTCGGGGAAGCGTGCGGCGGTGTCCTGGAAGACAGCACAAACCGACGGCTGCGCAAGAAGGTCGAGATCACCGATCTCCTCGAGTCTGCCGGTTTCCACCGGCGAGCTGGAGGAGATGGGGGCGGCGCCCGTATGCGTCGTCATCTGCAGTTTCCTTTCGGGTCCTCGTGCAATGGGGTGTAGTTGCCGATCACGGATCAGTGGGTGAGCTCGACGGTCGCTACTGCCTGCGCGCAGGGTCCGCGATCAGTCCCGAGGTTGATCTCGAGATCAACGAGGTATACGCCGCCGTCCTGGCGGCGGCCCGTCACGATGCCCTCGGCGTGCAACGTGTCGCCTGGATAGACCGAACCGCTCATCCGGAGTGCGCGACGGGCGATTCGGGTCCGCGGGCCCGCCCAATCGGTGACGACCCGGTCTGCGAAGCTGAGGAACAGGCTTGTATTGGCGAATATGTCCTCGTGGCCGTGCGCCCGGGCGTAGTCACGGTCGTAGTGGCCGGGAAACACATCCCAGCCGGCTCCGGCGTTGACAATGAGCCGCCGAACCGTGATGTCGAGCGACACGCGAGGAACGATGTCGCCCTTGTTGACATCCGTCCATGTCAGATCCCGCGGTGTCTCAGGCATTGCGATCTCCCACGCTGAACCGGAAGAGGACATTCGTCTGCGTCGCGACGATGTCGTCATCCTGGGTGTAGTACGTGGCCGAGGTGGTCACGAAGTGCCCGGTACCGAGCTGTGTCGTCTTCTCCGCGGACACATCGACAAGCTCCTCGACCATTTTCAGCCGATCGCCGATTCGCACCGGCCGGTGATAGGTGTAGTCGACGGAGACATTGATGATCGTGTCACCGGGTAGCGGAACCTGGGTCATCAGGATTTGCGGTGCCAGATGACCGCCCGAAGGTTCGCCAGGCGACCAAGGTGGGGGCACCACCCAATGCACGAGCATCGAGGGTGGACTGATGATGCTCCCCCACTGCGCGTCGGCGAACTCCTCGTCCCAGTAACTGGGGTTGGAGTCCTCGGCGGCCGAGGCGAAGTACTTGATCATCGCCTCGTTGACCGGCCCCGAGGACACCGAGACCGCAGTCATTCGGCCGACCAGCGCGCGGGCCTGGTCGTAGGATCCCATCACGAGTGACTGAGCCATACCGATCGACCTCAGTATGACTTCGGGAGTCCGAGCGTGTGCTCAGATACGTAGTTGAGGACCATCTCGGCGGAGACCGGGCCGATCTTCGTGAAGCGAGCGAGCCACCACACGTCTGTCAGTCCGTACTCGAGCGCCACACCGTTGCCTCCGTGGACCTGGATCGCGGCATCCACGCAGTGGATACCCGCTTCACCCGCGGCGTACTTGGCCATGTTGGCGGCCTCACCGGCCTCGGGTGAGCCGGCATCGTAAAGGGCAGCAGCCTTGCGCATCATCAGTCCTGCCAGGTCGAGTTCGATCTTCGCCTTGGCGAGGGGGTGGGCGACAGCTTGATGTGTGGCGATCGGGACTCCCCAGACTTGGCGATCCTTGACATAGGACACCGCCTTGTTCAGGGCATAGCGTGCGAGACCGGTGGACAAGGTCGCACCGAGAATCCGCTCGGGATTGAGACCCTCGAACACGATCCGCAGGCCCTTGTCCTGTGTGCCGATCAATTGGTCCGCATCGACCTCGACCCCATCGAAGAACAGCATCCACTGACCCTCGGGTGCGTTGACAGCAGTGGGCACGTATGTGTGCTCGAGTCCAGGAGCGTCAGGGTCGACGAGGAACAGGGACAGCAAGCCCTTGCCCGTCTTCTCGTCAGTGCCGGTGCGAGCCACCACCAAGATGGCGTCGGCACTGTCGACACCGGAGATGAACGTCTTGCGGCCGTTGATCACGTACTTGTCGCCGGTGCGTCGAGCGACCGTGCTCAGATTGTGCGAGTTGGAGCCGGCGTCGGGTTCGGTGATCGCGAAAGCGATCTTGGCTTCACCCGCTGCGAGCTTGGGCAGCCACGTGTCCTTCTGCTCCTGAGAACCGTGGCGTGCGAGGACGTTCGAGACGATCGCTGCCGAGTAGATGAGGGGAAACATCGGGCAGCCCGCGGCCGCGAGTTCTTCCGAGACGATCGCCAGGGACCAGATTCCCTGGCCGCCTCCGCCGTACTCGGTCGGCAGGAACGCGCCGAGATATCCGTTGTCACCCAGCTTCTTCCACAGCTCCGTTACGGGTTCGCGGGCACGAGTCTTTTCCATGAAGTACTCGGCGCCGAACTCGCCGGCGAGGCGTGCGACGGACTCGCGCAACAACCGCTCGTCGAAGGACGGCTGCAGGCGGATGATCGGTCCGAGGTCGTCGAGATTCTGATCGGCTGTGACGCTCACATGTTCCTCCTCGATTGCGGGATCTCAGTCCCGGACCGCTTCTGGTTTCGAGTGGTCTGAGTCCCTCTTGGACCGGTCGACATTGGCTGTCCTGCCCGGTCGAAGTGCGAATGAGATGAGCGTAACATTAGTAAACGACCGTTTCCAGTACCAATCGCCATGTGACTCACGACCTGCAGGGCCGCTCGCCTTGGCCTTCCTAGCTGGATAGACCTATTGATCAACGAGAAGATGTGGCTAACACTCTTGAGGGTGGCCATGTAAACGGTCGTTGCAATGCACCGTGGTGCGTGCTCAGATCAGCGAGTCGCGCACCGCTGACCATCGGATAACCCCACAACGAACGTCGGCGCACCAGGCGCCGCCAGATCAGGAGAAGTAATGGACTTCCAACTCAACCGCGACCAACTCGACCTGCAGAACCGCGCCGAAGCGGTCGGCGCATCGTTCCGAGGAGAGGCGCGGGAGTGGGACGAGTCCGACAATGCCCCCTACAACGATATCTTCGAGCGCATCCGGGCTGCGGACCTATTGGGTATTGCGATGCCAACCGAGTACGGCGGCCAAGGCGGAGGTGCGATCGAGTACCTCGTCGTGGTCGAGGCCCTGTTTCGCAACGCTCAGTCCTGGCTTCCTTCCGAGCCGGTCTTCTGCACCAGCGGCCCCGGCCCCTCGATGCTTCTCCTTGGTGATGCGGCCGTGAAGGAGAAGTACCTCCACGACATCGTCGCGGGCCGGCGAGCATGCAACATCGCACTGACCGAGCCTGATGCCGGCTCAGCGCTGACGCACCTCACGACCACGGCCGTTCGCGACGGACACTACTTCGTCCTCAATGGGACCAAGAGCTACGTCACCGGTTCCAATGTCAACGATCTCAACGCCACCTTCGTGCGCTTCGACGACATCCCGGGAGCCAAAGGCATCGGTGCCGTCGTCGTCGATACCGCCATGGACGGCGTCACGGTTCAGCGCGGACCCACCTTCATCGGCGACCGCGGCATCGCCCACGGAAACCTGATCCTCGAGGACGTGCGCGTGCCGGCGGAAAACCTCATCGTAGGGCCGGGTCAGTTCGCGCGGCTCATGACAGCCTTCAACCTCGAACGCCTGCACAATTGCGGATTCTGGCTTGGTTTCAGCCAAGCCGCCTACGATGAGGCCTCTACCTACGTTCAGCAACGCGAGGCCTTCGGCCGTCCGGTCGTGGAGTTCCAGGCCGTCTACCACACTCTCGCGGACATGTGGGTGCAGATCGAGGCGCTCCGCCTGCTCGCCTACCGAGCGGCCGCCGACGCAACCGACGGACGATTCCCCAGGCTCGCAGAGGTTACCCAAGCCAAGCTCTTCGGAGCCACGATTGGGCCACAAATCAGTCTGAAAGCACTCGAGCTGCACGGCGGATACGGGGTCACCACCGATTTCCCCATCCAGCGTATCCATCGCGACTGCGTCACCAACGTCGTCGCTGGCGGTGCTCCCGCAGTAATGCGCAACGGGGTGGCGGCAGGGCTGTTCCCCCACCGCAAATTCCCGCAAACCTAGGCCTGCGCGATAAACGTATTCCATGTCGCCTCGTGCCGACCCTGTCCATGGTGCACGTATCTTGAAAATTTGCCGTGCGGGGCGGCAAAGGGGTCCGAAACCTGCCCTCCCGCGGGGCGCGATTCCGCGATCGGCGACGGCGACGGCGACGGGGCTAGCTGTTTGTATCGGCGCGACTCCAGCAAGGACGGTGTCACCTTCAGGACCGGTTGAGTACGCACGCGCACGCGGCGCCCGCCGCGTTAGGTAGGCGCGGACCGAGATCTTTCGATCACGTTGGCGCCGCACATCGACTGCTGATCCGAAGTGCCTTCCGTGCCCTCCGGGACGATCTCCCAGCGGCGAGGACGGACGCGGCTCAAGATCCCGTTTGCGGCAGCGGCATACGCCCCTCACCGGCGAAGTGGGCGCTTTCTGCTATTAACGACTGTTTCCGGCGTGACAATACTGAATCTCCACCTCACCGCAGTTCTATTCAACGATCGTTTACATTACAGCGATCGTCATCTACTGTGATGGCAGTCTCATCTGCATAGGACTGTGATGACAGTCTCGGTACTTTTAAGAGAGAGGAGCAGGTCGATGACGTTTGATCGTCCGATCTACGGGCTCAGTCCGGGATCACAGTTGGCAGCGGAAGTTGTGTTCGGGCTTGGCGCGCTGCTGGCACTGGTGTACTGCGCATGGCTGGCCCGCAAGGAGGGGAAGATCTGGCCCCTGATGGTTTGGATCTCCGGGGCTGTCATGACTCTGTGGGAGCCGATGCAGAACATCGTCACTCACGTCAGCTACCCGGAGATCGGTCAGCACACGGCCTTCGAGATCTACGACCTGAAGATGCCGGTCTACCTGGTACTGCTTTACGTGACCTACTTCGGCATCACCGTGCCGTGGCTCATGAAGAAGATCGAAGAGGGCGTCACCGTTAAGTGGCTGATGAAGATGTACTTCGGACTCGTGATGTTTGCTGCGGCGTTCGAACCGATACCCGTCCATGTGATGGATTGGTACCGCTACTACGGCGAAAACCAGCCGCTCAAGTTCTTCGGGATCCCCATCTGGTGGTTCTTCGTCAACGCCATGGTAATCATCGGTGTAGCGATGATCTTCGCAGTCGTTCGCAAATACGTGCTGACGGCGGACTGGCAATCCGTAGTGTTCATTCCGGCCGGTCTCTTGGTCTGCGGCGGACTGCACCACAGCGCTGGCATCCCGGTCTACACCGCCATCGGCAGCGAGTGGACCAGCGCGGCCACCATTCCACTATCGCTGGTGACCTGCGGGCTGGCTATCGCCTGGGTCTACCTCCTCGCCCGTCTCGTCGCCAGTCCATCGACCGCGACCCCGGCTCCATCTGCAACCGATGCTGCCGACCGCACGGACGGCCCCGTGCGCGCGTAGTACCGACCCGCAAACCCATTTCCCCTCCTAAGCGAAACGAAAGGCATCACCATGACAACCGACGACGACATCAAGTCCGCCCGCGAGATTCGCGAGCGCCTCAACGAGAAGGCCCGCGCCTACGCCGCCCGTGACGTCGACCGGGTAATGGATATGTACGAAAACACCTCTACAGTAAGCGTTTTCGATCCCGGACCGCCGGACGAGTACACCGGCTACCAGGCGGTAACCGAGACTATCGGCAACTTCATCAACGGTGCCGAAACGATGGAGCTGACCTACCAGGGGGATAGCGCCCTGGCGTCCGGCGATCTCGGCACGGCGTGGAGCCTCGTGCGGATCAAGACAAGACTGAAGAACGGCGTCGATGTCGACGTCATCTGCAGGCAAACCAACATCTGGCGGCGTGTCGACGGAGTCTGGAAGGTCGTCCACGAGCACAACTCAGTCACAATGAGCCCCGAACAAGCCGATGCGCTGTTCAGCCAGGACCCCGAGCTGGCACAGAATCTGTCGGCATCCGCTCAGACGGAGTGACGACTCCCTCACCAAAGCAGACCTTCGGTGAGACACCTTGCTGTGTACCGGCCGATCACACCAGGGCCGGTACACAGCAATACCCTCCTACATCCGGCGCAGGCGCCACAAACTGGTCAGCACTCGAAATGCTAGCCAGTCCACCCACCCGCCGAGAGTCGACAGTGATAAACCGTGCGATCGCTCAGGAGCCGATCGACGCGGTCGATCCCTTGCCCATCGTGCGCATGTCCCTCTGTTATTAGAATCGGGCCGCAAGTTGTGAACGATCGCTCACTTTTGATGTACTCTCAGTGCCATGCCTGATATCGAGGTCGAACCGGGTGTCCGCATCCACGCTCAGACGGTAGGGACCGGACCGCCAGTAGTCCTTCTACACGGCTGGGCGTTCGACCACCGCATCTGGGACCGTCAGATTCGCGTTCTCGCCGAAGCCGGATATGCCACTGTCGCGATCGACCTCCGCGGCCATGGACGCTCCGACCGTCCGTACGGTGACTACACGCTTGAGCGACTTTCCCGCGATGTGATCACTGTAATCACGAAACTCGGCCTCACCGATGCCGCTCTGGTGGGCTGGTCACTCGGCGGTGTCACTGCTTTCAAGGTCGCGGTCGAGGCTCCCCAACTCCTCTCCAGGTTAGTCCTTGTCGGCTCGAACGGTGTCGCCACCTCCCGGCAAACCGGCTATGAATTCGGCTATCCGGCCTCGGCGCACCTGCCAAGTCTCCGTGTTGCCGAGCTCGCCGATCGGCTCGCAGCGCGACGGTCACTCATCCGCGGCGCATTCGCGGACGTGCCCGCCGACGCTACCGTCGAGTACCTGCTCGGGCAGACGCTCGACACTCCCTCCTGGGCAGGTGCAGCCACACTCGCAACGCTATTGAACGCCGATCTGGTCGCGGAGGTTGATGGCATGACGGTCAAGACCGTCCAGATCATCGGGGAAAAGGATCCGGTCTTTTCGCGGCGCGGCGCGGCGTGGCTCGCGGAACGACTCCCTCAACTCGGACAAGTGGTACTGCCCGGATGTGGGCACTACCCGATGATCGAAGCGCCTGACGCGTTCGATGACGCTCTGCTCAGTGCGGTGCGGGGAGCTGCACCGGCCAATCGCAGCGATTAGTACGCAAGCGATCGTTCACAGACATTTTGGAGGTCAGATGGTTGAGAGTGCTACGAGTGCGGCCCGAACGGTGGAAGGTCATCGTAGATCGTTGCTTGTGGAGCGCGATGATGTCGACGAGACGGTCGCGATCCTCACGTTGAATCGTCCGGAGCGGTTGAACGCGCTGAGCCTGGACCTTGTCCGCGAGTTGCGTGAGACCGTGCAACGACTCGACTCCGACACATCGGTCCGGGCTATCGTGCTCACCGGCGCCGGTCGTGCGTTCTCCGCTGGCGCCGACCTGCGTGCCGGCCCCAGCGACGCGGAGGAAGCCCTGCGTGAGTTCTACAATCCACTCATTCGTGCGCTCATGGATCTCCGCAAACCGTCTATCGCCGCGATCAATGGAATCGCCGCCGGCGCCGGCCTTTCGCTGTGTCTTGCGTGTGATCTTCGCGTGGCGTCGGCGACCACGACATTCCAGATGGCGTTCGTGAAGGTGGGCCTTGTCCCCGATGCCGGGGCGACATGGTTGCTCCCGCGGGCGATCGGGAGTGCAAGAGCGTCCGACATGGCATTGTCCGGGCGGTCAGTGACTAGCGCCGAGGGCCTCGCCTGGGGCTTGGTCAACCAAGTTGCGCCCCAAGGTGACGCACTTGCTCAATCTGTGGAGCTCGCTCGGCATCTGGCCGCGCTTTCCTCGACGACTGGTGCCATCGCACGCCTACTACGCGAGGGCGCAGCGCGAACCTTGGACGAGCAGCTCGATGCCGAATCCACTGCGCAGGGATTAGCGCAGCGTGGCCCGGACTACAGCGAAGCCAAACAGGCCTTCGCGGAGAAACGAACCCCGGAATTTCGGCGCGGATGACCGCCCATCAACCAAGACCTGCAGAGGCGATGAGCGAATCCGAGACTTTCGTCGCCCCGTCGATGTACGCAGAGGACTTCCCGCCGGGAGCAGTGTTCGCACTGGGCTCCTACAACGTAACCGAAGCCGAGATCGTCGAGTTCGCCCGCCAATGGGATCCGCTCCCGATCCACACCCATTCTGAGACCGCACAACGGAGCTCCTTCGGCGGGTTGGTCGCTAGCGGTGTACATGTGCTCGGCATCTTTCAACGCCTCCACGTCGAAGCACTGCTCGGCCGGACTGCGGTCGTGGCGGGGCGAGGAACTCGCGAGCTGTGGCTCCGTGCTCCCACGCGCGGTGGCGATATCTTGACCGCTTCAGTCGAGTTCGTTGAAAACTCGCCACGCCGCCGACGCGGTGACGCTGCCGTCACCCTGCGAGGAACCATGGTCAATCAACACGGAACCCTGGTATTCGAAATGCTCGGAGAGCTTCTCATCCAGAGCAGGACAGGGCCAAGCGCAGAGGGCTAGCGTGTGGTCTCTACGCAGCAGTAATGCTGGACGATTTCAGACCTACCCGGCAATGCGCCCGAGCGGAGCTGGATCAGTTCTTGGTTGGGTTCCTTTTATCGCGCAGTGCTTCCGTGTCTCTTGGAGACACGTGCGAGGTACCAACGCCGAGCCCGAGAGCGCCCCACTGGACCGATCTCGCTGTCCCCGAACTTTTTTCTCCTGACGTTCAACGGCGCCGCTGCACGTCTCGGTCTCCGATCCGTACCCAGTACACCGACGATGGTTGCGTGCAGACAGACCGAACTACAGCTATTACGTCAACGACCGTATACTTCTGCGCGGATTGCTGACTTCGTGTTGGCCAATAGTTGCATTTCAGATCGTTTTTTGCTCGACAAAGTGGCCGTTCATGCATCGACATAGGGGAGAACGATTGATAACATCTCAGGCATGGACACTGCCGCTGCTCTTCTCACGGACGAACAACAAGACCTCCGCGCGATGGTGCGTAAGCTCGCCACCGAGCGCTACGCACCGCACGCGCGACGGTGGGATCGTGAACGCGCCTTCTTCCCCAACGACGAGCGGCGCTATCTAGGTGATCTGGGCCTACTCGGCATCACACTGCCCGAGGAGTACGGCGGGGGCGGGCGCCCCCTGATGGACGCGCTGGTCGTGCTTGAAGAACTGGCCAAGGCTTCTCCGCTGGCGGCGTGGCCGACCTTCGAGGCGTCTGCCGGGCCGGCACGGGTCATCCACATGTTCGGAACAGAGGAGCAGAAGGCGCGACTGTTGCCACCTGTGGCGGCGGGTGATGTCACCATTGCGGTATCGATTTCGGAGCCAGGTGCGGGATCCGCCGCTACCGATGTCACGACCCGCGCAGTCGTAGACGGCGACGAGATCGTCATCGATGGTGCGAAACGCTGGTGTTCGGGTGCCGGACATGCGGAGCAGTACCTCGTGTACGTGCGGCTCGGGCCCGAAGCCGGCGGCAAGGGGGTGGGCGCCGTGATCGTCGACAAAGACACTCCCGGTCTCACGTTCGGCCCCCAAGAGGAGTTGATGGGGCATCGCGGCGTCGGCTCGGCCGATATGTTCTTCGACGGCGTACGAGTGCCCGTGGAGAACTTGATCATCGAAAAAGGCGGCTTCAATAAGCTTTTCACCGCGTTCTCGATTGAGCGCCTGGGTAACGCCACGCATTCGTTGGCGATTGGACAGGCCTGCCTCGATCGGACAGCAGCCTACGTGCAGGAGCGTCAGCAGTTCGGCAAGGACATCGCCGAATTCCAGATGGTGCAAGGCTCATTCGCCGACATGGTGATCGAGGTTGAGGCGGCGCGTTTGCTGATCCATCGTGCGGCCACGAACGCCGGATGCGGCTTTCCCGCTCCATTGGAGGCATCGGTCGCCAAGTGCTTCGCGAATGAGATGGCGAAGAAAGTTTCCGACCTCGCAATTCAGTTGCATGGCGGATACGGCTACTCCGCAGAGTATGACGTCGAGCGACTTCACCGTGACGCCCATGGGTGGGCACTGGCCGGGGGCACGACCAATATTCAGCGTATGCGGATCGCTTCGGAGTATCTTGGGCGCCGCTTCGATCAGCGTGCATGATTCTTACCGTCGAACGACACGAAAGGTTCCCAATGGATGTGAACATCTCGTCACAGACCGTTGATCTAACGAGGCGGCTCTACGACGCGCTTGCGGCACTTGACCTTGCCGAGCTCGACGCACTCTTGGATCCCGACTTCATCGGAGTACTCGCGGTAGGCATGCCGTTCGGGGTCGGCGGGGCACATTACGGCGCCGATGCGATGCGGCGTAACGGTTGGGGCGCCATCGGCCAGCACTACGTCGCGCGTGCCGAGCCTGAACAGTTTGCGCCGTTGGTGGACGGGCGACTGTTGGTCACCGGACGCTACGTGGGCCGTGGTCGACGCGGCGGGGGCTCTCTCGACGCTCCGTTCGCACACATCATTACAGTGACCGACGGCCGGGTGAGCGGGTTGGAGCAGTACACCGACACCGCGCGCTGGGTCGCCGCCGCTCCCCCGGCTTCCTCCTGAGGCAGAACGTATAGGCGCAGCAGGCGGTGGTCACGATGGTCCACCGCCGAGAAAGTGGGTCGGGACGCTGGCGCGGCGGGTCATCCTGTGTGGGTCGACTCACAGGGCGTCCCGCCTATCCGTCGTAGTGGAGGCCGAATTTGACGGACACCGGTGTGACGGCCCGGTACCTATAGGTTGCCGACAGCTGAGGCTTCAGCCGAGAACGTGATTCGTTAGTGCTGAGCCGGCGAAGAGGTTGAGATGTGTCAAGTCAACTGTTGGTCAGCCTGTAGTGTGCACACTTGTCCCGGCGAATCGCATTTGGTGGGGGTCCATTGATTCGTCCGGTCGGGGCCAACCCAGACCTGCGACGACGCACAGGTCGTGCACGGTGTCGACGTCTGCCCTCAGCGATGGCCATTCACCCGTCAGCGACACCGCACCCGACTCCCGATGAGCCAGGGCTGATCCCGCCCCAAACGAGGGCCGCAGCTCCTCACCACACGCCGAGAGCAGCAGTGTGGTTCCTGATCCGTGCCTATCCGCGCAGAACGCTCGCCTCCCGGCCGCGGCTGCGATGAACGAAGTAAGCTCGTGGTGTCGAAGTGCCGGGAGGTCAGCGAGCAACGCTCCCGTGATTGGTCCTCCGCCGTCGTCCCGCGCGGCACATACGCCATGCATGATTGCCGCGTTCACCCCGCCACTTGGTTCGTCCGTCACGGCCCGGGCGCCCAGCGATTCGACACTGGACGCAATTATCGGATCCGGGGTGACCACAACTACCGCGGCGACGGCGTGTGAGCGTATCGCTGCGGTAACTGTCGCGTTCACCATCGTGAGAACGAGTTCCTCGTGAGCGTGTGAACGTCCTCCGGCCGTCCCCCGAAGTCTTGATTTCGCAATGCTCAGAGATTTGACCGGAATCACCAGGTCGACTTGACCTCGATTCTTGATCGGACGGCTCTGCGACGATGGGTGTTTCATCAGATCACCGCCGGTGATCCTTGGCGGCAGGGGTCTTCGATGTTCGAGTAATTCGTCGTCCGGCGTCGTAGGCGCCGACCGATCCCGTGCACCAACGCTTCCAGGTTGGTCTCGTCGAGTTGCTGTCCGTGGGCTGCGCCGGCGGCGCGGCTGATGTTCTCATCCATCAGGGTTCCGCCGACATCGTTGACTCCAGCCTGAAGTAACTGCCGGACACCGTCGAGTCCAAGTTTGACCCACGACGCTTGTACGTTGTCGATGAGTCCGTCGTAGACGATTCTCGCGATCGCGTGCACCAGCACGACTTCTCGCCAGGTCGGTCCACGGCGCGCACCTCGTTTGAGGTAGATCGGCGCCGCCATGTGCACGAACGGCAGTCCTACGAACTCGGTGAAGCCTCCCGTCTCACGTTGGAGTTCGCGGGTACGGATGAAGTGCCGTGCCCAGTGCACGGGTTCCTCGACGGATCCGAACATCATCGTCACGTTCGACGTCAGGCCGATCGAGTGGGCGACACGATGGCATTCGAGCCATTCCTCGGTGTCGATCTTGTCCGGGCAGAGGATTGCCCGGATCTCGTCGTCGAGGATCTCGGCGGCAGTGCCCGGCAGCGACTTGAGTCCGGCATCCACCAAGCGCTGCAGGTACTTCTCGAGCGGTTCCCGGAGCCGCTTGGCTCCTTCGGTGACCTCCAGAGCGGTGAATCCGTGCACGTGAATGTCTGGGGCCGCCTCCTTCGCCGCGCGGCAGACGTCGATGTAGTAGTCACCGTCGAAACTGGGATGTATGCCGCCTTGCAGGCAGACCTCGGTGCAGCCGAGGTCCCACGCCTCCCGGACACGTGTCGCTATTTCCTGCAGCGTGAGGAGGTATGGTTTTCCGCGCAGGTTCAGCGACAGCGGTCCTTTGGAGAATCCGCAGAACGTGCATTTGAAGGTACAGACGTTGGTGTAGTTGATGTTTCGGTTCCGCACGAACGTCACATCGTTACCGACTGCCTGGGAGCGGAGATGATCGGCGAACTCGGCGATCTCGGCGACTTCACTTCCGCGTGCTCCGAACAGGGTGACGATCTCGTCTACACCCGGTTCCTGCCCCGAGGCGACACCGTCGAGGACGTCCGTGACGCGACCCCGGGACCCTCGTGTGCGGCTCGGCACCAGATCGACGGGTGTGAACTCGGCGCCGGAGCTCCAGACGGTGGAGCGTCGACCGATCTGGACTACTTCCGCCCCGGTGCCGACGTTCTTTGCGTCGGCGTGGCTTTCCGGGAACATCGCGCCCGGGTCGTCGCGGCCGAGCGATTCGGCGTCCGACCGGTCCATGACCGCGAAGCGCAGACCGGGGTCGATCCATCGTTCGGGGCGGCGCGAGTATTCGGGGTACACGGTGAGGCGGGGTGCGAGGAACTTACCGTGATGTTCCGTGACCTCACGAAGCCGGCCGAGCGACGGCCACGGCCGTTCCGGATTGACGTGGTCGGCGGTCACCGGAGACACGCCACCCCAGTCATCGATGCCCGCGTCCAAGAGCGAACCGAAGTCTTCCGACAGATTCGGCGGTGCCTGGAGATGCACGTCCGGCGGCAGGATCAGGCGGGCCATCGCGATCGTGCGAAGAAACTCGTCCTCGGGGCACGCCGGTTCGTTGCGCATCACGGTGTCGGGTTTGGGCACGAAATTCTGGACAATCACTTCCTGGACATGCCCGTAACGAATGTGCAGGTCAGCGATGGCACGCAAGGCCGTGACACGATCGCGCGGCGACTCACCGATGCCGACGAGTACGCCGGTCGTGAACGGAATCGCGAGTTTTCCCGCCGCCTCCAGCGTCGCCAGCCGACGTTTCGGAGTCTTGTCGGGTGCACCGCGGTGGGCGATCAGCGCCGGGTTCAACGACTCGATCATCATGCCCTGGCTGGGACTGACCGCACGCAGCTGAGACAGCTCATCCGACGTGAGAGCGCCGGCGTTGGAATGCGCCAGCAGACCCGTCTCCGTGGTCACCAGCTCACACATCGCGGCCAAGTAGTCGACGGTCGCGCCGTAACCATGATCGGACAACCATTCGCCCGCGACGGCGTATCGATCCTCCGGCTGTTCGCCCAGTGTGAACAGTGCCTCATGACACCCGGCCTGTGCGCCCTGTATCGCGATCGCCAGCACCTGGTCGGGGGTGAGGTACGGTGCCTCCACGCGTGCTGGGGAACGGGAGAACGTGCAGTAGCCGCACCCGTCGCGGCACAGTGAGGTCAACGGAATGAAGACCTTCGGCGAATACGTCACCCTCGTGCCGAACAGCGCGTCACGCACCGCGGCTGCCCGTTCCATCAGCTCCGGCAAAGGAAGAGCGAGAACGGCCGCGTCATCAGAGCACGCTGTCTGGACATCTACAGTCGGAGGTGTCACAACTTTCTGAAAATTCACTTCTTCTCGCTCACAATGCTTTACGTCGGCGATGCGGATTGGCTCCGGTGATCGCTTAGCGGTGGCAACTTGAGGCGGGGCGCCCCGGTGACGATCGCGCCTGCTGCCGGGATTCGTTGTTGGATGGTTCGGCGACGGTGGCGCGGGGTTGTGACCGGAGAGCATCGCTGTCATGACAGGCGGTGTTCGGCGGTACTGATTGCCTCGGGACCCGCCCGCCTCGGTCGGCGGACTATCGGACGTTGGAGCGCGACTATAGGTAGGTTTCTCGAATCCGTTGAGCGATTTGGAAATCGCATTCCGGGCTAGCAACTGCATACGTGAGCAGTTTGAGGAAGCGAACTTTTGTCATTCCGAACTTGACGAAGATCTCGTCCGAAGGCGCTCCACCGTATGGAGCCCACATATCGGCGAACTCCAGAAGGTCGGCCGCGTCACCCGCGATACTGCGATAGCGCCTCCATCCCGGATCTGTCTCGAACCTGGTAGATCCTCGGTAAAGGCGGGCGTGAGATTCAACGGGCGACGGCGTCGCAAGGCGGGTCCCAGGAGAACCATCTCCGGCCCCCGCGCGCGTGTTCTGTTGGTGATATGCCGCCATAACGCACCATCTCTCGGTCAGGACAGTCCTGGGTCTGTCGTTGTGTGGTTGCCAATGATGCGCAGACGCCCCCAACCGGGTGAGTGAACGCTGCATCTCCGTCGGCGCAACTCAACTCCTCGTTTGGACGCGTGCGGAACGGGCTGAACCGCACTCCACGGTGTACGTGAAGGACTTGACTTACCGATCATCAACCTACGAGCGCGACCACCGATGTGTCAACGATCGTGCACTCATTGAGCGTTTAACACGCGGATCTGAGTTACGTAAGCTGTATGAACTGGGAATACCGATCGATTCCGGCACGCACGTACGTCGACACAGCAGAGAACGATTGGTAACATATGCCGCCATGGTCATTGGCGGGGTGGCACTCACCACTCGTGTGCGGCTGAACCGGTGCGCACCGTACGTCCCTGAGATGCAGAAGGAGAGAGCAACAACGCTCGACTTCAGCCGGTGTCTTCGGTGCAGTGACCTCCGAAACGGGATGACAGAAGCGACCGCGGGTGAACATGGACCAACGCTCAAGTCCCCGCTTTAGAAGAAGGGCTGAAATGCAGCTAGGAATTGTTGGTGCGGGCAGGATGGGGGCGAATATTGCTCGGAGGCTGTTGCGTGCGGGGCATGAGGTCGTCATTTACGACAGCGATAGCGCTGCGGTCACCGAATTGGAGACCGAGGGTGCGGTGGCGGCGGCATCGTTGCAGGATGTGGTGAGCGGTCTCGATCAGCCGCGAGCGGTGTGGGTGATGGTGCCGGCGGCGGTGACCGGGGCCGTGGTCGAGGAGGTCGCCGCCATGATGGACGTCGACGATGTCGTCATCGACGGTGGGAATTCCCACTTCCGGGAGAGTGCCCTGCGTGCCGACACGCTCGCGGAGCGGGGGATTCACTATCTTGATGTCGGTACCAGCGGTGGGGTGCACGGCCTCGATCGCGGCTACTGCCTGATGGTCGGCGGCGACGAGACCGCAGTGAAGCGGGTGACGCCGATCTTCGAAGCGCTCGCCCCCGGCGTCGATGCCGCCGCGCGCACCTTGACGGCGGAAGGGGCACCGACCGCGGCCGAGCAGGGCTACCTGCACTGCGGTCCTGCCGGCGCGGGACATTTCGTGAAGATGGTCCACAACGGCATCGAATACGGCCAGATGGCCGCGCTTGCAGAAGGTCTGGCGATCCTCCGCGGGGCCAACGTGGGTGCTGCGCGCAGAGATGACGACGCCGAGACCGCCCCGCTGGCCGCTGCCGGCGCCTACCGATACGATCTCGACGTCGCGGAGATCACCGAGGTATGGCGCCGCGGTAGTGTAATCGGGTCCTGGCTGCTCGATTTGACCGCCTCCGCGCTCCGAACCGATCCCGAACTGTCGAGATACTCCGGCCATGTCTCCGATTCCGGGGAGGGGCGGTGGGTTGTGCAGGCCGCCGTCGACGAGGGTGTACCCGCCCATGTGCTCACTGCAGCGCTGTACGAGCGGTTCAGCTCGCGCGGTGAGGGCGAGTACGGCAACAAGGCGCTCTCTGCCATGCGGCATGCCTTCGGCGGACATCACGAGAAAGTGACCACACGATGAACCCGACCATTACACCGGAATGGGGAAAGCTCCAGGCACATCATGATTCGATCCGCGGCGCGCACCTGCGTGAGCTGTTTGCCGCCGACCCCGATCGGGGATCAATGATGACGGCTGAGCACGACGGCCTCTACCTGGACTACTCGAAGCAGCGGATCACCACCGAGACCCTCGACCTGCTGGTTGCGCTCGCGAGCGCAACCAGGCTCGGCGAGGGCATCGAGGCGATGTTCACCGGGGAACGGATCAACACCACCGAGGATCGCGCAGTTCTCCACACCGCGCTGCGGCGCCCCCACGATGCGCAGCTTCGCGTCGACGGGGAGAATGTGATGCCCGCGGTGCACTCGGCCCTCGACAGGATGAGTGTGTTCGCCCAGCGCGTGCGCCGGGGTCAGTGGCGTGGCTTCACCGGCCGACGCCTCCGCACGGTCGTCAACATCGGAATCGGCGGTTCCGACCTCGGTCCAGCAATGGCCTGTCAGGCCCTCGTCGACGTCGCCGATCCCAATCTCGAGTTTCGGTTCGTATCGAACATCGACGGCAACGACCTCGCCAGCGCATTGCGGGTGCTCGACCCGCAGGAGACGCTGTTCATCGTATCCTCGAAGACCTTCACCACCGTCGAGACACTGACCAACGCCCACACCGCGCGCCGCTGGCTGCTCGATGCGCTCGGGACCACGTCTGCGGTTCGTGACCATTTCGTGGCGGTGTCGACCAATACTGCAGCGGTCGAGGACTTCGGAATCGCCCGAGACAACATGTTCGAATTCTGGGACTGGGTCGGCGGACGGTATTCGATCTGGTCCGCGATCGGACTTTCGGTGATGATCGCGATCGGGACCGACCAATTCCGCGGCCTGCTCGCCGGCGCACGCTCGATGGACGACCACTTCCGGACCGCACCGCTCGAGCGAAATCTGCCGGTCCTGCTGGGATTGCTGGGCATCTGGAACCGCAACTTCCTCGGATCCCAGACCCATGCGGTTCTTCCCTATGATCAACGTTTGGCACGATTCCCGGCCTATCTCCAGCAGCTGGAAATGGAGAGCAATGGGAAATCGGTCGACCGACAAGGCAATCCGATGACCGTGGACACGGCACCGATCGTGTGGGGAGAACCCGGCACCAACGGCCAGCACGCGTTCTTCCAGCTGCTGCACCAAGGCACCACGCCGGTTCCCGCCGATTTCATCGGGGTCCTCGACCCCGCGCACGACCTGCACACCCACCACGACCTGCTGATTGCGAACCTTTTCGCCCAGACACAGGCATTGGCGTTCGGCAAAACATCCGAGGAAGCGCGATCCGAAGGCATTGCTTCCGAACAGATTCCACACCGAACCTTTCCCGGGAACCGCCCGTCGTCGACGATCCTCGCCGACCAGCTCACCCCCTACTCCCTCGGACAGCTGGTCGCGCTGTACGAGCACAAAATCTTCACCCAGGGCTGGATCTGGGGTATCGACTCCTTCGACCAATGGGGGGTCGAGTTGGGCAAAGTACTCGCCACCCGGATCCTCGACCAACTGCAGTCCACACGGTCCGTCGGCTCGGAGTTGGACAGTTCGACGAGCGCACTGATCGGCCGCTATCGGCAGACGATCCGAGAAGGGACCAACGCATGAGCCTCAAATTCGGTTACAAGGCCTCCGCGGAACAGTTCGATCCCCGCGAGCTGGTCGAACTGGCCGTGCTGGCCGAGGCCCGCGGGATGGACAGTGCCACAGTCAGTGACCACTTTCAGCCGTGGCGGCACCAGGGCGGGCACGCACCGTTCTCGCTCGCCTGGATCACCGCGGTCGGTGAGCGCACCACCACGCTGCAGCTGGGCACCTCGGTGATGACCCCCACCTTCCGGTACAACCCCGCCGTCATCGCCCAGGCATTCGCCACCATGGGCTGCCTGTACCCAGGGCGGATCATGCTCGGCGTGGGCACCGGGGAGGCCCTCAACGAGATCGCCACCGGCTTTCAGGGCCCATGGCCCGAGTTCAAGGAACGGTTCGCCAGGCTGAGGGAATCAGTGCTGCTGATGCGCGAGCTCTGGCAGGGCGGACGGGTCGACTTCGACGGCGACTACTACACGACCCGGGGCGCGTCGATCTACGACGTCCCCGACGGTGGCATCCCGGTCTACATCGCCGCCGGTGGTCCGGTAGTCGCCCGATACGCAGGCCGGGTGGGTGACGGATTCATCTGCACCTCCGGCAAGGGCATGGACCTGTACACCCAGAAGCTGATGCCCGCGGTCGCCGAGGGCGCCGACAAGGCCGGGCGCGAACTCGGGCAAATCGACAAGATGATCGAGATCAAGATTTCCTACGACACCGACCCGGAGAAAGCGCTCGAGAACACCCGGTTCTGGGCACCGCTGTCGCTGACCGCCGAACAGAAACACTCGATCGACGACCCGATCGAGATGGAGCGCGCCGCCGACGAGCTCCCGATCGAACAGATCGCCAAACGCTGGATCGTCGCCTCCGACCCCGACGAGGCCGTCGAACAGATCACACAGTACCTCGACGCCGGACTGAACCACCTGGTATTCCACGCCCCCGGCCACGACCAACGCCGCTTCCTCGAACTATTCGAACGCGACCTCGCCCCGCGACTACGCATCCTGTCCTGAGTTCGCCACGAATCCGCTCGATTCATCGCTGTCGGAATCCATCGTCTTGTTTGACGGGAGCACTTATTGCACGTCCCTCAGCAGAGGAGCGACACGCCGCGCGCGACCAATTGACCCATCCGAAGCACAATTCCGTGTATGTCACGTCTTAACGGCAGCGAACGCCTCTCGAGAAATGACGAAGGACGCTGCATGTGCCTGGTCCACCTGGAGCTTCCTTGCCCGCACGAAAGATCGTAATTATGCCACTGCCGATCACCGAGGATTGGGATTGGCAACTGAACGCTGCATGCCGCGGCATCGACTCCACTCTGTTTTTTCATCCCGACAACGAACGTGGCGAAACTCGGAACAGACGGATCCGTGCTGCTAAACGCGTGTGTCGCACATGCCCTGTCCTGGAAGCGTGCCTCAGGTATGCGCTCCAAGCCGACGAGCGATACGGCACCTGGGGTGGCCTTTCAGAAGATGAACTGAGAATCTTGCTGCGTAGAAAGACAACACTTGACAAGTTCAACACTGTAAGTCAAATGTCCTCACTTTCAATGATGCTTGAGCACTCTGCGCCTTGACCCTCAATGCCCGTGCCCGTTCCAAAGGCGAAATTTCTCCCGCATCCGCACTCTCGCGCAGAACACACCAGCACCACGCAGCCAGCTGGCCAACGAGCGCAGTGGAGCGCCCTGCGGCGGCGCCACGTGCCTGCGTTCGTTAAAGATGTTTCGGTAATTGGGTGAGAGCCGATCATAAGGAAAGCCCGGTGTGGTCGAGGAAGCTGTGACACAGGTCGTAGCTCGAACCGATCCGAGTCAGACCGGACTCGGTCGCGATGCGGACCTCGTCGAGGTATCGGGGCACAGGTGGCCAATACGGTGGATTTCATATTGCCCCAGACCTGTTCGATGGGATTGAGCTCAGGAGCATAAGCCGGCAGGCGTTCGACGTGGAGCCAGTCGCGTTGGGTGGCCAGCCACGCGGTCATCGCCTTGGATCGGTGGGCCATGAGCCCGTCCCAGATCACGATTGCCTTCTCGCCGGTGAAATGGGCGCGCAGTTCGGTGAGGAACTCGATGAGCTTGTCGGTGTTGTAGGCGCCGTCGGTCATGGAGAAGACGAACGCGCTGCGACTGCGGTCGTGTCGATAGGCCAGGACTCCGGCCATAGACATGCGTTTGAAAGGAGAATCGGTGATGGGAGAACCGGTGTCACGCCTTTCGGCGCCCAGGTTGCGCGGACCACCGGGACCAGCGACACACCACTTTCGTCCTGGAAGCAGATCCACGCACCTCGGCGCCGCGCTATTTTTTTATCCGCGGCCACTCGTTCTCGCGCCAGGCGACGATGGCGTCCTCGTCGCGTTCGACTGCCCGCCGTGCGGGCCCCTGCCGGCTCCAGCCCAGCCGGGTCCGCGGGATCGTCCACGTCTGAGTGGGGAGGTAAATCACGCCGGTGAGCCGCTCGATCACGATCGCGAACCTGCCCAGGGTCCACACCCCGGTCGCGAAGCCGTGAGCCTGGGGTCCTTTGAGTAGTTCCTTTCCGATCGCGGCGATCTGGGCGTCATCGAGCCGGGGCCGGCGCCCCGCGCAATGCCTCGTTGCCCCTTCGATCCACTGTCGATGCCAGCGTGAGGCGGTCTGCTGGGAGACCTCCAACTCGACCGCGACATCGACCTGTCGTTGTCCTGCGGCAAACATCTCCGCGGCCTGCATCCGCCGGTCACGCAATGCGTCGAGATCACGGCGACCGCCGCGCTGCTTGACTTTCCGGGCGTCGGACTCCTCGCCGGAACCGGTTTCCTTCCCTGCCATTCATCATGATCAAGCAGCACGGTGCGAATCACGCGCAACGACACACCCTATTACCGAAACATCTTTAGGCGGCCGTCGGCAACATTCATCGAAGATGTCGGTCGGCGCGCGGTCACCCGATGATGGCAGAGAGAGGCACTCCTGTCAGCAGGTGTCCGACGTCTCCCGGGCTTCGCGTTGTGCTTGGATGGTGGTCATCAGAGCGGTGAATGCCGCATCGACGGAATCCCCGCCAATGCCTGCCGGGCGGCCGATCTGGAGTGCCGCGGTGGACGCATGGGCTCGGTGATCGGTCTTCGATTGGATCTCACTGCGGGTCTGGTGACCGAGCCTCGGGTATACCTCACCGGCCCATACTCCAGTTGGGTTCGCCGCGACCGCGACCTCGCTTCGGCACGTGTCGATCACCGAGCACAGTCGGCAGAACGTAATCGCCGCGCGGTGGCGGATAGAGCGCTGCGCCGGGGTCTCGACGCTCGTGTTCGCTGCGTCCGCGGTGTCGTCCCACAATGGCGGATTCCGGCGGCACAGTGCCCGGCTCCAGTCCGGTTCGATCACCAAATTTCTCCTGTCTGTGTCATCGTTGGGAGGGGTCAACAATCAGCTGGGCTGAGGGTGACGGCGCCGGTAGGCGAACACATCATCGGCCGCCGCAATGACCAGCGTCTGCCGAGTGCCCCGCGTGGTCACGGCGACGACGTCACGCAGGTCGCTTCGATAGCGCAGCGCGTCACCGTGTCCTGCACGGGTGAGGAAGTAGCCGAACGCCGGCACGATGGTCGCTCCGAGGGCTGCCGCGACGGAGTCCAACTCGAAGACACGCCGGACGAAGGTGCCCTCACCGGTGGAGTCGAAGTAGTGCGCCCCCGCCTGTACCGCTGTGGTGACCGTCGCCAGACCGAGCCGCACGAATGGCCCCACCGTGGAAATCACCACGTCGGTGGGTTCCAGGAGCCGCGCGAGGTCGCCCGTCGAGGTGATATCTACCTGGGCCAAGGGAATATTAGCCTCGAAGCGGTCGGCTAGGGCCACCATTTTGGTGCGGTTTCGGCCACCCAAGGTCGGCGTCTCACCGCGGGCGAGCAGTTCTCGGAGCACTCGTTGCCCGGTATATCCTGTCGCACCCAGCAAGACGATTCTGCGTCTTTCCACGGTTTCGCCTTTTCTTTACTTACCTGGTGCCTGCGGACGCCAGTTCTCTCGTCACCGACAGGCGTCGACGGAACGACTGTCGTGGCGGGGTTTGTCCGTCGCTGAACGTGCTTGGGGCCGATCCGGTCCACCGCTTGAATGCTCGACGGAAGGCCCGCGGGTCGGAGAAGCCCAGTTCGAGGGCCAGCACCGTGATTGGTTCACCCCGGTGCAGTGCCTCGACAGCCCGCGTGGCGAGGTGTTCATCGCGCAACTGACGTAGAGATGTCCCGTCCCGACGCAACAACCGCCGCAGGTGCGACTGGCTGATGAACAAAGCTCGGGCGATGTCGGCGGCCGAGGCGGTACCGACCTCGTGGGCGTCGAGCACACGAAGTACCCGATCCCGGATCTGCGGGGCCGCGCTCGTCGCGGCGGGTCCCTTCTCCAACGTGGCGCCCCCTTCGCACCTTCTGCGCGGCACCGCCTGCGGCATCAGAAGGTGATCTTTTCGAGTACCATTAGCTCGCTGCGCGGTCGACGAGATGTCGGTGTGCACGGCAGCTCGATCGAGGAAGGAAGCCTCGGTCCTTGGCGATGCATGACGTATGACAACTTGATGCGCGTCGGAAACTGACCGTCTCCAGCTGTCCGTGGCTTCACAATCCGACCTTCATGACGACCATACCCTTCGCGCGTCCCTGTTCAACGTAATCCTTTACTGCGTTAGCTGATTCGATGAGATGGACCTGATCGACGGTCGGAGGTATGGCCTCGAGATACTTGGCCGGTGGAATCACGAACCTGCCCTCCGGGGAGCCGAAGTGGCCCAGAATTTCTGTCCCGCTTGCAGGTTCGTCATCTCTGTCAGCGCTTGCCACGCGGTGACGCCGACCAGATGTACCGGCGCCGCATCTTCCATGTTGGATCCTCCTGGCTTGATCGGCAAGTCCGCCTCGCCATAGAAATGAATTCCGTGAACGCGCCGATCCGATCCTGCCGGGGCCGCGCGTAAACCTCGTCGCCCGGTCGGAATCATCGCACCGTGGGTCCGACACGGACGATGACACCATGCCAAGTCATTGCCCAGGCCTATCGGTAGACGTTACGGCAGAATGGGTTTGCGCTTCCCTCGCTGATCTTCCGATCCGAGGGATCCAGACTCGCGATAAGGCGGGAACCGAGGGGTGATCATCTCGCAACTGCGGGGCGGGCACTTCGCATGCCCGCACACCGTCAGTGTTTCCGTATCGGTTGAGAACGACTGCTGCATCGTATGTCTATCTCTTGTTTTCGTGCGGCCACGGCGGCTGTCCCTAGATGTGCGGCAGGCGCTGCGCGACAGAGGAGCAAGTTACAGTCCCCGATCCGCTCTTGGCCCCAGTCCATGGCGGCTCGACGGTATGTCTTCGCGCAACGCGTTTGGCTCAGCTGTTGGGGTCGGAATGGCGGTGGACCAGGGTGCCCAGGCGATGAGGGCGGGCGGAAACAGTAGGCGGATGAACCGCCGACGGTCGGTGTTGAGGACGAATGCGTCCCGATTGTTGCGGTATTGGGCGATGTTTCCCGGGAACACTGCGATGAAGAAGGCGGCGATGATCCGTCCGATTTTCACCCGGTCGCGGGTCAGGACCGCCAGGCCCGCGCCGAGCATGATCTCCATCCCGCCGGAGGCCATGACGACGCCGTCAGGGTCCAGGGGTATCGATCTGGGCACTTGGGCCTGGAAGTCCTCGCGGGCCCAGAAGAGGTGGCTCAGTCCGGCGAGGACGAGCACTCCAGAGAGGGCCAGTCGGGCGACCGTGCGCAGCGCGGTGGTGGGGGGTTCGGACAGTTCGTTGGATGTCATCGGTTCTCCATACCTTTATTTGGCGTCGAGGTCTCAGTGGCCTGGGATCCATTGCAGGGCTTTGACGAAGAGCGGCAGGGTTATCGCCCACAGCTTCTGCGGCACGCCGCGTGGGCCGCCGAGGTTCAGGACGCGGGTGGTGGCGATGGTCTGCGGTTCGGTGTATTTAGTAAGGCCTTCCGGGCCGTGGCGGCGCCCGGCCCCCGAGGTTCCCATGCCGCCCATCGGCGCGCCGGTGCTACCCCAGGTGGGGCCGTAGCCTTCGTCGACATTGACGGTGCCGGCGTGGATCCGGGCCGCGATCGCCTCACCCTCGTTCTTGGTGGCCGCCCATACGCTGGCATTGAGCCCATACTCGGTGTCGTTGGCCCGCTCGACGGCCTCGTCGACGCCTGCGACCGGGTAGATCGAGACGAGCGGTCCGAAGGTCTCGTCGCGGTGGCATTCGGCGTCGGCGGGAACGTCGGTGAGCACGGTCGGCTCGTAGAACAAGGGGCCGAGGTCGGGGCGGGCCTTGCCGCCGGTGATCACGGTGGCACCCTTGGCCACGGCGTCGTCGACGTGGCTGGCCACGGCTTTGACCTGCTCCTCCGATATGAGGCTACCCATCTCGATGCCGAATTCGTAGTCAGCACCCAGCGTCATCGCGGCGACCCGTTCCCCGAAGATGCGGGTGAACTCGGGCGCGATGGACTGTTCGACGTAGATCCGTTCGATGGAGACGCACAGCTGGCCGGAGTTGGAGTAGCAGGCGCGCACGGCGGCGTCGCTCACCTCGCGCAGATTGGCCCCAGCCATCACGATCATCGGGTTCTTGCCACCCAGTTCGGCGGAGAAGCCGATGAGACGGGCGCCGGCCTGTTCGGCCAGCAGCCGACCGGTGGCGGTGGACCCGGTGAACATCACAAAGTCGGAGTTCTCGACCGGGGCTGTGCCCACCACCGAACCTGGCCCGGGGACGACGGCGAACAGTTCCTGCGGGACGCCTGCCTGGTAGAGCAGCTCGACGCACGCCAGCGCGCAATACGGGTTCTGGCTGTCGGGTTTGAGGACCACGGCGTTGCCGGCGAGAAGTGCCGCGATGGCGTCCGATACCGCGAGCGTCATCGGGTAGTTCCACGGCGAGATCACCCCGACGATGCCCTTGGGCTGGTGCCGCACCACCGTCTTGGTCAGGCCGGGCAGCATTCCGGCTACGCGCTTTGGCCGCAACAGCTTTGGTGCGACGCGCGCGTAGTGCCTGGCGGTCAAGGCGATGTCGAGGACCTCTTCCTGGGCGGCGGCGCGCGACTTCCCGGTCTCGGCCTGCGCCATGTCCATCAGGTCACCGCGATTTTGCAGCACCAGGTCGCGGTAGCGGTGGAAGATCGCGGACCGCTCCGCAACCGGACGGTCGGCCCAGATCTTCTGTGCGACCCGGGCGCCGGTGATTGCGTCCTTGGCGTCCTGCGTGGTGCCGACCGGCACGGTGGCCAATTGCTTGCCGGTGAATGCTTCGATCACCGGCCGGGTCTGACGAGTGGCTGCATCCGGGATGGCGATCAGGTCGGCGAGCCGCATGAACGTGGCGGTGGACGGAGCAGGCATATGTACCCCTACGGGCTGGTGGGTTGGGTGTGTACCGCGAGGCGAGGGATCGCGGTGAGGGTGCCGGTCGGGACCAAGTTGTTCGCACGGTTCCGGTCATTCCTCGGACGCCTGCCATGACCATCGGCTGGGTGCGCGGCGCCGCGAGACGCGTGCTCAGCCATGGTGGGGTCCTTGGTTCATTTCATAGGCGCCGGACAGCGCGGCGACACGCTGCCAGATGAGGTCGAACCGCTCCGCGTCAACGACGGGTCTGCCGATTGCTGCCAGAATGAGCTTCTGCTGGGTCTCGGTGGTGGAGGGTTTGTCGTGCAATCCGACTGCCGCAGCATTGAAGTCGCGGACCAGGACGTCGAAAATTTGGTCCACCAGGTCGGCGTCGACGCCGACGATCTCGGCTTGTTCCAGGATCAGCTGCCCGTACACGACCAGTGTGAACAGTTCGGTCAGGGCGAGCCCGAAGTCGAGGTCGCCCTGCTGGGCGGCATCGGGGGCGGCCTCGGTGAGCAGAGTGACCAGGTGTTCGGCCTGTGCGGTGAAGCGGGCCACGTTCGGGATGGCGGCTGATGCGGCGTAGACCGCGCGCCAGTCGTGGAACCGGACCTGCGCCAGCCCGCGGGCAGGTCCCTGGCGAAACAGGAACTCGTCGTCGGCGGCATCGAGCCGGGTGGGCACTGGCGGGTAGGGCTGGGGGTCGAACAGGTAGGCGGGCATGAACTTCGCGATCAGCGCCAGGTTCACCGCGACGGTGCCCTCGAGTTTGGGTAGCCCGTCGATGTCCACCTTCGCGAGCAGCAGATACTGGTCCTTCTCGAAACCCTTGGCGGCCACGACATTCGACAGCAGCCCGATCACCTTCTGCGCCTCGGTGGTCACCTTCATCTTGGTGATCGGGTTGAACAGCAGGTACCGGCGGTCGTCGGGGTTTGCGGAGCGGAAGTAGTCCACCGCGCGGTCGGCGAACAGCCGCATTCCGATGAGTCGGGCGTAGGCCTCGACGAACTCGCGACGCACGTGCGGGAAGTCGGTGACGGGGTGCCCGTACAGGATCCGGTTGTGCGCGTGGGTGATCGTCTCATACAGGGTGTGGGTCGCCGTGCCGATACCGCCGAAGCACAGGTTGAACTTGCCGATGTTGACCGTGTTCAGTGCCGCGTTGAACGCGTCCCGGCCAGTGTGCAGGATGTCCTGCGCGGTGACCGGGTAGTCCTGCAGGGTGAACTCGGCGACGAACATCTGCGCCGGGACGAGGTTCTTGACTACGTGGAAGTTTGGGTGCCCGGAGTCGGCGTAGAAGAACACGTACTGATCGGGACCCTCGATTCCGGCCAGGCGCCCGAATACCGACACGGTGCTGGCGCAGTTACCGTTTCCGATGTAGTACTTCGACCCGCTCGCGCGGTACCCCCCGGCACCGTCGGGGGTCAGGACCATGTCGGTGGAGTAAATGTCGGCGCCGTGTTCCTTCTCCGAGAGGCCGAACGCGGCGACACCGCCATCGGCAAGGGCGCGCACCGCCCGGGCGCGGGCCTCGTCGTTGCCGCTTTGCCACACCGGGCCCAACCCGAGCACGGTGACCTGCCACGCATACCAGTAGCTGAAACCGTAGAAGCCCAGGATCTCCGAGAGCGCCGCCACCCGTGCGGTATCCCAGCGCTTGTCCGGATCGCCGGCGCCGTCCCGCGCGGGGGTTAGGAACGTCGCGAACAGGCCCTCCTTCGCGACGAACGCCAGAAAGTCTGCGTAGAAGACCTTGTCGTGATAGTCCTGGATCAACCGCTGCTTACCGCGGTGTTCGAACCAGTCGATCGTCGCGCGCAGCAGCCGCCGCGTCTGCGGATCGAAATGCTCCGGGGCATACTTCACTGGATTGAGCAACAACCCATCGCATGCTGGCATAGTGTGTCCTCTTCTTCGAGTCCTGGATAGTCCGCACATCGCGTGCGGTCACGGTAGGTCGGGGGTAGTAGGCCGATGGTCATCGGAGCCAGGGTGTGGCACAGGCAGTCGCGGGTCGGACGCCTCGGTCGTGCTTTCTGGATGAGATGCCAACCTACTAACGGCCGGTGTCCTCGACAAGGCCTTCCCAGCCCTCTTCGGTGTGCTGTCAGCACATTCTGCGCGCGTTGGCTCCGGTCAGTGACGAGATGAATCGGGCAACACCGAGGCCCCCAGCACGTCGCAGACGAGTAGGGCGGCGTGCAGTTCGGCGATGTTGATCGTTGCCGGCCGGCCCCTGCGCTCTTCGGCACGACGCACCCTTTGCAGGACCGTGTTCCGGTGGATTCCCAAGGCGCTCGCTGCGGTCGCCAGGCTCCCCTGCGCGTCGAGCACAGCCAAGAGCGCGGCGCGCTCGCCGCGCTCTTTCGCGTCGTCCCGTGCGAGAGCGCCGAGCTGAGCGGCGACGAAGGCCCGCGCCGCATCCAGGTCGCGCGAGATGGCGTCTACCAAGGCAACATCGCTGAACCGGGTGATCGATGGCGCCGCGCGCCCGGACAGTTCGATGATTCGGCGAGTGCGTAGGGCCTCGAGGTGGGAGGTGCGGAAGCCGGCCGCTCCCGGATGGGGTGAGCCCACCGCGAGGTGAACGTTGTCGCGTTCGCCGGGAATCTCCGTCGCCATGCCCGTGAGAAAAGTTTCCACGTCTCCCGTGATCGAGGCCCATCCCCACACCGCGAGTGGGCCGTCCGCCACGACGAGTGAGTGACCCGCCCCGAGGAACCGACCGACCCGCCTGGCGAATCCCTCGAGGTCGACGCCGCGGTCGTCGACCCAGCACACGAAACCAATCTGCCGACCGGTGAGCCGGTGGCTGAGCACACGTTCAGCGCGAGCGATGTCGACGCGTTCCCCAGCGAGTAGTGCCCGCACGACGTCGTCGCGCTCGGCTCGTGCCTGGGTCTGGCGTCGGTCGAGCTCAGCGACGTACTCGGCAGCCACCAGACTGGAGATGCGGTCGATGTATCGAAATCCGAAGCGCTCGAGATCGACAAACGTCCTCAACGCGACCGCGGGGTCCTCGATCCAGTCAGTCAGCGATTCGGAAAGCTTCTCGGTGAAGTACTCGTGGCCCAACCGATAGAACCGCAGCATCACATCGACGCTGTGCCCTCGTGATGCCATTGCGCGCGCGTGTTCGAGCGCCGTTACCGGCGCCTCCGCAGCCGCTGCATCGATCCCATGACGAACCATCGAAAGTACCGCTTCGAGATTCGACGAGCACGATCCCAAAGTCAGGCCGCGAAGCTCGGCATCCCCGCCAACCTCCGGTATCCGTTCGACTAAGTACCACAGCATGTCGTCAGCCAGGCTGGACACATTCGCCAGCAAATACGCAGCGATACCCCTTCCAGCCTCCGCAGCGTGAGCCGGCTCCAGCGCCTCCATATCTGCACACTAGTTGTTGCGAGTCATGACGTTGTAGACGCCGGGCGGGGCATGGGCTGAGCGAAGGGGACAGGACTTCCGACGGCAGGACGAGAAGTACCACAAACGCATCCGCAAAACAGGAAGAACCCGTCCGTGCTCCACCGTAACGCTCCGCTGTCCGGCGAAGGCCGCCGCCGACTCGTCGAACGTTGCCAGACCCGTCCCATCGCCCACGTCGCTGCCGAGATGGGCATCTACTGCGCCTGCGCCAGCGAATGGGTGACCTGCTTTCGCGAGTTCGGGAAACTGGGACTGCTGGATCGCGCGAGCGTGCCCCACTACCCACCGACCGCCACCCCGACCTCGGTGGTCGCACGAATGGAGAAGCTGCGCCGCGACAAGAGATGGTCAGCCCGCCGCATCGCCCACGAACTGAGCAGTGATGGCACCACGATTTCAGTGCGCACTGTCAGCCGGCACCTGGCCCTCGAATGCAACCGACGCAAGTTCCTCGATCCCACTGGTGAGAGCAATCGTGTGAACCAAGGCGAATTGCCCGCTGGCCGGGGCTCATGGTGCACGTGGATGTGAAGAAGGTCGGGCGGATACCGGAAGGCGGTAGCTGGCATGCCCACGGCAAGCGCTCTGACCAGGCGAAGGCCGTCGAACGCGCCAAGGCAACCGGAGCTCGCGCCGGCTACGTGTACTTGCACTCCGTCGTCGACGGGTTCTTCCGCTCGCATACACCGAGGCCTTGATCGATGAGAAAGCCTTGACGGCAATCGGATTCATGCATCGATCCCGGGTGTTCTTCGCAGCACACTTCCGTCGGCCACATCAATCGGATCGTCACCGACAACGGCTCCTGCTACCGCGCTCGATGCCGCGCAGCGGGACGGTGAGGAACCGCTGACGGCCGCTGAGCGTGACGAGCTGGCCCGGCTGCGTCGGCAGCTCGCCGAGCAGGAGAAGATCTCCACGTTCAGACCGCGTTCGAGAGCGATTTTCATCAGCGATCGCCCGAATCACCAATCAACACTTCGCCGACATCGATCTTGGCGAGCAACTCGTCCACGGCACCCGAGGTGGCAAGCGCATCGGCGACCTCGTTCTGACGGTGACCCCGCTCCTGTCGTGACTGCGCTCCTCGGCGCGACGCACCCGTTGCAGGACCGGTCAGCTGTAGCAGTTTGGTCGGCGCTACTGCGCCGATATGGAGGCGTTGGAGCCGGCCGGCAACGATCATCGCCGAACTACAGCCGTCCTACTCGTCTGCAATGTGCTGGGGGCCTCGGTGTTGCGCGGGTCAAAGCCACGCTGACCGGAGCCCGAGCGCGCAGAATGTGCTGACAGCACACCGAAGAGGGCTGGGAAGGCCTTGTCGACCGACACCGCCCGTATATAGGTTGTGAGGAATCTCATCGCGAAGGAGGAGTCCGATGTCGACTACGACTCGAGCACCCCAACCCCCAGCAGCGGCCTCCCAGCACGCCCTGCCCGATCCCGGCGAGCAGGTGCCTACGCTGTCCTGGCCGATTGTCGGCATCGGCACATTCGCCCTTACGCTCTTCGGCCTCTCGACCTGGGCCGCGCTCACCGACACGTTGCCTGCGATCGCCACCATCGCCGCGAGCTCCGCAGCAATCTTCGTCCTGTTCACCGTGCTGCACGACGCCTCGCATTACTCGATCAGCTCACATCGCTGGGTCAACGTCGCCTTCGGTCGCGTGGCAATGTTCTTCGTCTCGCCGCTGATCTCCTTCCGATCGTTCGCGTTCATCCATATCGAGCACCACCGCAACACCAACGACGGTGAGTCCGATCCCGATCACTTCGTCAGCGCCTCACCCTGGTGGCAGCTGCCCCTCCGATTCCCGGCCATGGACCTGCCCTACATCAGTTTCCTGGTGCGCAACCTGCGTCGCCGCCCACGCGCCGAAATTGCCGAAACGGCGGCCCTGATGACCCTGTCGGTGACGGTCATCGCGTCGGCCGCCTTCGCCGGACATCTGTGGACGCTCGCGCTGATCTACCTGATTCCCGAACGGGTGGCGATGTTCATGCTCGCCTGGTGGTTCGACTGGCTACCCCACCACGACCTGCAAGACACCCAACGCGAGAACCGCTACCGCGCAACCCGTAACCGCGTCGGCTCGGAATGGATCCTCACTCCCCTGCTCTTGTCGCAGAACTATCACCTCGTCCACCACCTACACCCCTCCATCCCCTTCTACCGCTACGTCGCGGCCTGGCGGCGCAATGAGGCCGCCTACCTCGAGCGCGACCCGGAAATCAGCACCGTCTTCGGGCAACACCTCGACGCCACGCAGTACCAGGAGTGGAAACGCCTCAACGGCACACTCGCCGCCCTGCTCCCGGTCCGCATGCCGCGTTCCTCCGCGGCACGCCATGCCACCACCTACCCGATCCCTGTCAGAAGCGTCGAGCCCCTCACTCCCGACAGCGTCAAAGTCACCTTCGACGTTCCCGATCATCTCGGCGACCAGTTCGCCTTCCAGGCCGGCCAACATCTGACCGTGCACCACCGCATCGACGGAAAGAAGGTGCGACGAAACTACTCGATCTGCACCTGCGCCACCTCGGGAGAACTGGCGATCGGCATCCGCCGCATCCCAGGCGGGAAGTTCTCGAGCTTCGCGGTCGACACCCTGCGAGCCGGCGACGTCCTGGAACTGATGACCCCCACCGGTAGCTTCGGCGCACCCCTCGATCCACTCGCCCGGCACCACCATGTCGCGGTAGCAGCCGGCAGCGGCATCACGCCCATCCTGTCGATCGTGCGCACCACCATGGAGATCGAGACCGAGAGCCGCTTCACCCTCTTCTACGGCAACCGAACCGCAGAGTCGACCATGTTCGCCGCCGAACTCGACGAACTCGAATCCCGGTATGCAGACCGGCTTCGCATCTTCCACATCCGCTCCGCCGAGGCACACCACCCCGCAGCTCTGCGCGGCCGGATCGACCTGGCGACAATTGAACGCCTGATCGCCACCGACCTCACCACGATCGACCGGTGGTACCTGTGCGGCCCGAGCGAACTCACCACCACAATCCGCGATGACCTCGCAACCGAAAAAGTGCCGACCGAGCGGATACACCTCGAACTGTTCCGCGGCACGAACCGACCCACACACCTCGACAACTTTGCCGCCTCCGAAGTGACCATCACCCTGTCCGGCGCAGATCACACCGTGGAACTCGCCCCCGGTGAGACCGTCCTCGAATCCGCGCTGAAAAACAACATCGACGCCCCCTACGCCTGCCTCGGGGGCGCATGCGGCACCTGCAAAGCCCGAGTCACCACAGGAAAAGTATCAATGGAGCAGAACTTCGCACTTCAGAAGGCCGAAACCGAGGCCGGCTTCATCCTGACCTGTCAATCCCATCCCACCACCCCCACAGTCGCAGTCGACTACGACAGCTGAGCCAACACAGATTCGAGGGTGGAACGATGAGTAACGCATTACACCGGAAGAGGACCGAACAGGACTTCACTGGGCCGTTCGTGACGGGTGAGCATTTCCGACACGGTCTGCCGATGCGTCGACAGGCACAACAGGCTTTGGCCGACTTGGAACCGGCACAGATGCCGCTGCTACTGGATGCACTCGACGACACCGCCACACCCGTCGTCGAACACCTCGAGCCATTCGCCTGGGTGGTGCCCGAGTTCGAAGAGTTCCGCGCCACCCGAACGATCGGCCCCACGATCGCGTGGTGGTCCGAATTTCACGGTCAATCAGCTGAATCACTGCTGGTCCACAGCGAGCGCTACTTCTGCTTCGGACCCGAAGGGTCCGCCATCGGCGCCATTGAAGAGCACGCGATGCTGGGAATGTACGGCGCATATCGGTGCACCAGCGCAGCTACCGCCGACCGGCACGCGTACTACGCCTCCGAGGAAATGACAGCCCACATCCTCGCGCGCAGGGAGACTTCTGCCGAAGTGAGCGTCACGCCCGAGAACCTGCCCTCACCTTCCGGAGTGGCGTACCTCGCCCGACCCGAAGGCGGACTCGTCCTCCTGTGGACGATCCAGCACGACACCCTTCTCTCCGTCCAACTCGTATCGGCATTCGAACTTGCAGAATTCCTCGGCAACGACGGTGAGGCACGCCCAGGTGCGGCATACCGATACCTCGACCACGTCTACCTGCCGCTCCCCACCGCGGAAGTTGAACTCAGCTCACCCGGAAGCGGCACTCCACCGGGCTTTAACAAGATCGACGGCCTCACCCCCGCCGGCACGGATACCGATGTCCCGCACGAAGCCCTCACGAACAACCACGGACGGACATCCGCGCAGATTCTCGCAGTGTTCGTCGCCTTCACTCACATGTGCCGGCAGCAGACGACCCAAACCGAATCAACCACTGTGTTCGCCGCGAACTCTGCGACCACCCCGCGACGCAAGAAGCCAACACAAATCACGCATATGTCCTACCGAACCCAGCCCTCAACGCGAACCAACGACGAGACACCCACGCGCCGTTGGACAGAGCAAGGTCACTGTAAAAGCAGTGGTATCCCAGCGAACGACGCCACCACCCAAGCTGGATCTCGCCTGACCTGCTCCGGGATCTCCATTAGCTACGACAGCTGATCATCCATCAACCCTCAATCAGAAACGAACCATCACAATGAAATTGCCCGGGAAACTAGCTGTAGTAACGGGAGCTTCATCAGGTATCGGTGCTGCTACCGCCGCGGCCCTCGCCGCTGCCGGCGCAGAAGTGATCCTCGTCGCCCGAACACCCGGGCCACTGACAAAAACCGCCGAGTTGATCCGATCTCGAGGCGGCCAAGCGCACGCATTGCCCGCTGACCTTACGTCGTACTCGGAGGTCAAAGACTTGGCCGACCAGGTGCTCGGAGAAATCGGTGTTCCGGACATCATCGTCAACAATGCTGGTGCCGGCCGGTTCCTGTTCCTCGACGAAACCGATCCGGAGGAAGCAGTCCAGATGATGGCTGCGCCGTACTTTGCAGCATTCTTTGTCAGCCGTGCATTCGTGACACCGATGATAGCCCGGGGCTCCGGTAACATCCTGCAGATAAATACTCCAGCTGCCACGGTTCCCTGGCCCGGGGCAGTCGGTTATGCATCAGCTCGTTATGCCGTCCGCGGTTTCACCGAATCTCTTCGACAAGATCTGCGCGGCACCGGCATTCGTGTTTCTTCAGTAACGCCCGCGAAGGTCGACACCCCCTACTTCGACCGCAACCCCGGTGCTGAAGATCGGATTCCGAGGATCGAGAAGCTCCTCGGAACTATGACTCCCGAGCAAGTCGCCGACGTCGTCGTCTCGGCGATCCGCCGCGATGCAGACGATGTCCATGCGCCATGGAGATGGGCTGCCCTGCACCCTATCGCGCGGGCGATCCCCCGCCCGTTTCATTGGTTAGCTTGGCATACCGGAACCAAGCATCCCTGGACCGTCGCGGGTGCCGCGTGAGCACGTTCGACTTCGATGTCGTGATCATCGGTTCCGGTTTCGGCGGCAGCGTAGCCGCTCTCCGTCTCGTGGAGAAGGGCTACCGTGTAGCGGTACTCGAAGCCGGCCGACGATTCGCGGACCACGAATTTCCCCGTACGAACTGGGATGTGCGCCGATATCTCTGGGCTCCGAAACTGCGCTGTTTCGGACTGCAACGTGTGCATTTACTGCCCGACGTCTTGGTCATGGCCGGAGCCGGAGTGGGAGGGGGATCCCTGAACTACGCCAATACGCTATACGAACCAACCCGCGCTTTCTACGAAGATCCTCAATGGGCGCACATCACGAACTGGCAAGAGGAATTGGCCCCCTACTTCATCCGAGCCAAGAAAATGCTCGGCGTAGTGCCCAATCCCCACACAACTCCTGCTGACCAGGCAGTTGCTGCCGTTGCGAAGAAAATGGGGGTCGAGGACACAGTCACAACCACCCCGGTCGGGGTATTCTTCGGGCCAGAGGGACGAACCGTCGACGATCCGTACTTCGGCGGTGCGGGGCCATCTCGAACCGGATGCACTCAGTGTGGATCGTGCATGACAGGGTGCAGAGTTGGGGCGAAAAACACCCTGGTCAAAAACTACCTCTACCTTGCCGAACAATCAGGCGCACACATCCGCCCGCTCACGACGGTGAGAGCAGTACGCCCTGGAACGGACGGCGGGTACGAGGTCCGAACGAGGCCGACCGGCCGAATCGGGCGGCGCAGGGACACCACGATCACTGCCGAGCAAGTCGTCGTTGCTGCCGGGACTTACGGCACGCAGCGATTGCTGTTGGAGATGGCCCAGACCGGTGAATTGCCAAGGCTCTCCAATCGACTCGGAACTGCGGTACGTACAAATTCCGAGGCTATTCTCGCAGCTACCGCGCGACAACCAAACGAAGATTACAGCCGCGGCATTGCTATCACCTCGTCCTTCCATCCCGATTCACATACCCACATTGAACCCGTTCGCTACGGGAAGGGCAGTAACGCCCTGGCTCTGCTCCAGACAGTGCTCACAGACGGAGGAGGCCGGGTACCTCGTGTTCTGAAGACTTTTGCTGTCGCGGCCCGCAACCCAGCCGCTTTTGCCCGTAGCCTATCCGTCCGCCATTGGTCCGAGCGCTCAATCGTTGCTCTCGTCATGCAAACGGGGGACAATTCGTTACGACTTGCCACCAAGCGAGGGCCTTTCGGTAGGCGAAGGCTCACCAGTCGCCCCAGCCCTGGATCCGCACCCCCAACCTGGATTCCGCAGGGGCACGAGGCTGTCCGACTCCTGGCGCAGGAGATCGGCGGCGATCCGGGTGGTTCCGTTACCGATATCGTCAACATCCCCATTACCGCTCATTTCCTCGGGGGTTGCGCAATCGGAGACTCCCCTGATTCAGGGGTCATCGATCCCTATCAACGCGTCTACGGACACCCTGGCCTGCATGTTATGGATGGCTCGGCCATCAGCGCGAACCTCGGAGTGAACCCGTCACTCACCATAGTGGCGCAAGCAGAGCGGGCTTTCGCTCTCTGGCCCAATCGCGGTGAACCCGACAATCGGCCGGCACTGGGAGCACCCTACGAAATCGTCAAACCTGTCTTACCCGCACATGCGGCCGATACGGCGAAGACCTTGCTGGGCATGCCGCTTTTCGATAGATCGTCCAACGACTGAGGCCCCGTCTCGGCTATCGCTGCCGCCTGTCAGAACCTGTCACGCAACCCTTCTTACGAACGATTAGTCAATCCAAGGTTGGAGAAAATGAATCACTACAAAAGCAACGTCCGTGACATCGAGTTCAATCTGTTCGAGGTACTCGGGATCGGTGAACTACTGGATACCGGCGCCTACGGAGACCTCGACACCGACACGGTGCGCAACATTCTTGCGGAGGTCGCGAGGTTGGCCGAAGGCCCGGTCGCCGCTTCCTTCGCCGACGCTGATCGGTACCCTGTCGAATTCGACGCACCCAACCACGCCGTCGTGGTCCCGGAGCCCCTACGTAAGACCGTCGAGGCGGTGAACGAGGCTGGTTGGTCGCGGCTCGGTCTACCAGAGAGTATGGGTGGTGTTCCTGCTCCTGCACCGTTGGTTTGGGCGATCAATGAAATGTTGGTCGCGGCAAACGGATCCGCAAGCTTTTTCAACATGGGTCCGGTGATGGCGAGCGTGCTCTACAGCGTCGGCACCGATCAGCAAAAATATTGGGCCAAAGAAGGATTCGAGCGCGGTTGGGCTGGAACGATGGTGCTGACCGAACCCGACGCCGGATCCGATGTCGGCGCAGGCCGCACGAAGGCGATCGCGCAGGCCGACGGCACGTGGCACATCGAGGGCGTCAAGCGGTTCATCTCCGGCGGCGACGTCGGCGACACTGCCGAGAACCTCTTCCACCTGGTGCTCGCCCGCCCCGAAGGGGCCGGTCCCGGGACCAAAGGATTGAGCCTGTTCTACGTTCCGAAGTTCCACTTCGACTCGGAGACACTTGAACTGGGAGAGCGCAACGGTGTGTACGTCACCGGCGTCGAGCACAAGATGGGCCTCAAGTCGTCCCCGACCTGCGAACTCACCTTCGGGGCAACTGACGTTCCCGCGGTGGGCTGGCTCGTGGGTGATGTGCACAACGGTATCGCCCAAATGTTCCAGGTCATCGAGAATGCCCGGATGATGGTGGGCACCAAGGCTACCGGAACGCTGTCCACCGGCTACCTCAACGCCCTCGCCTACGCCAAAGAACGAATTCAAGGTGCGGACCTCACAGAACTGACAAACAAAACCGCACCCCGCGTGGCCATTACCCACCACCCTGACGTGCGACGCAGCCTGGCGATGCAGAAGGCCTACGCCGAAGGGCTCCGTGCGGTCTACCTCTACACCGCCGCGCACCAGAATACCGATGTCGCCGATTTGGTTTCCGGCGCAGACGCCGAGTTGGCGGCTCGGGTGAACGACCTACTGCTGCCGATCGTCAAAGGTGTCGGCTCCGAGAAGGCCTACGAACTGCTCACCGAGAGCCTGCAGACCCTCGGCGGTTCCGGGTATCTGCAGGACTACCCGATCGAGCAGTACATCCGCGATGCCAAGATCGACACCCTCTACGAGGGCACCACGGCAATCCAGGCGCAGGACTTCTTCTTTCGAAAGATTGCCCGCGACCGTGGCGTTGCACTCGCACATGTGGCCGGTCGGATACGAGAGTTCATCGACAGTGACGCCGGCAACGGTCGACTCAAGGCCGAACGGGTGCTGCTCGAGACCGCGTTGACCGACGTGCAGGAAATGGCCGGGACATTGACTGGCTATCTGATGGCTTCCCAGCAACAGCCGTCCGAACTGTACAAGGTGGGGCTCGGCTCGGTGCGGTTCCTGTACGCAGTGGGGGACCTAGTCATCGCGTGGCGACTGCTGGTGCAGGCCGAAGTCGCGTTGGCAGCCTTGGACCGCGACGCGTCGGCAAAAGACCGGCCGTTCTATCGGGGCAAGGTTGTCATCGCGTCGTACTTCGCCAAGAACATCCTGCCTGTCCTGGCTTCAACGAAGGAGATCCTCGAGACCCTCGACATCGAAATCATGGAGCTAGAGGAAGAGGCGTTCTAGTTGCATGAGGCATGAACATTCGTGACGCGGCACCGGCGTACGCGGCGGGCGGTCGTCCTCCGCGTGTTGAATGCGGTCGGTGCTAATTGTCGTGAACGTTCCACACGCCGACGGCAGTGCGTCATTGCTGCTCGGCGGTGTATTCGCGGGGGTAGAACAGTTCTTCGGCGATGCGGTTGCAGCGTTCGACCTTCCCGTTATATTTCGGTGTGCACGGCCGGATTCGGTAGTGCCGCGCTTCCCCAGGGCGGCACGACTCGGTACCGTCGATCAAATTTGGACCGACAGGTTCCCGAAGAGCTTCCGGCCTTGTGACGCCGATATGTGCCCGCCGAACCGACTCGTCAACCACACGAAGGAGATCATGACCGCCGCCGTCCCCCGCAGCTCACGCGCCGCCCGTCGCGTGTGTACCTCCGCCGACAGCAACGAGAGAACGCAGCGACATGGATCGCGATTGCCTGCCGTGTCGATCACAATGGGGGCGCTGTCCATTGCTTCGTTCTGGGTGATCGGGCTTGGATTCATCTTGGGAGCGGCCGCGATTGTCTGCGGCGCCATCGCGACGTCGCGGTCGGCGGTTGCCGACGACGAGGCCGCATCCTTGCGGGCCCTACTGGGCGTCCTTGCTGGCGTCGCGGGGATCACCGTCTCCGCGATCGCCCTGTTCCCCATGCCGGCGCAGCTGTGAACCGCGAACATGGGCGCGGCATTTCCGGTCGACATCCGGTCTGACCCGCACCACCCTGGCACTGCTGCCCGGCTCACAGCCGACTCCATCGCGACCAAAACGTCGGCCGCTCTGGGCGGAATCATGTCTTCTGAGCTCATCGAGAACCTGGACGACCGCGGTCGCCGGGATACGGAAGTCTTGGCCTCTCGAAGCACGGAGGCGGTCGCGTACGTAGGCGAGCATGGCGAGTTCACGCTCGAGGTCTGCTGCGGTTCGGTTGCCCAGGTTCTCATCCTGCCCCGAGCGGGCGACGATCAGAACTGCACCACATAGCGGATTCGAGGAGCTGCCTGGCAGTGCGACATTCACAGCCACGACAGAGATTTCATAGACGTGCCGTCACCGCGCGTCGACGCCTCATTCATCTGGACCTGTCGTCGGTCGGACGAACCGCCGCCGACCTGTTATCCGGCATCGGGGCCCATACCCTGTCCCTTCGCGGAGGCATTCCGGGCGGGGGGCGACCGGTTTCGGAGCCAAATCCGACCACCGATGCAACCGACACGGATGCAGATCCGGGCTGAGCCTGTGCGGGTTACGTTCGAGGGTCTCGATGGCCTCAGTGACGCGACGCGACAACGTCGTCGTCGAGAAATCCCTTCAATCCCCCACTGAAGATGTCGTTGTCGTCGCCGGCGACTATGACCGGCCCCGGTGACGTCGATCAGTGTGGCGGTCGGGATCAGCTCGAGCAGTTCTTTGGCGCCTTCCTCGCTGACCACATCCGATTGCTTGCCACGAACGAGCATCGTGGGCACGGTGATCACCGTGGCGGCGTCCCGAGCGCGTTCGTATCGCACGACAGAGTCGGCTTGGCGAGTGGGTTCGTCGCCCTGGCGAAGGAACTCCGGGTCCCAATGCCAATACCAGCGACCGTGGTGAGGTCGGCGACCAGCGCATCGATGCCGTAGTCCCCGTCCGGTGCCCACTGACTGTCTCCATGCCCACGTGCATCCACAGCGATGGCGGACCAGCCGTCCGCCGCGAGGCTGCGCCCGGTATTCCGCCAGGGAATGCCGGGTCTGCCCGCCGCCGTGCAGCAACAGAACCAAGCCTTTTATGTCGGCCCAGGCGATTTCCTGGATCTGCCCGACCAGGGTGGCCAATCGGATAACGTCGACGTTCGCCAGGATCGACGCAACGAGTGCAGCGATCTGGGTGTCCCCGGGGGGTCCGGGATGACCGACAGTATCTGCGACACCCAGCACAGATCCACGACCGCGGCCATCTTCACCAACGGTGAGAATTGGTTGTACAGCTCCCCCGCCACCTGGTGCGCGCCGTGGGCGTCGGGCGCGGCGACCTTCTGCGGCAACACCGTGAGCCTGCGGAGGATGCCGGGTACGTCGAGAGCGCTTACCCCGGTCGCAACGCCCAGAACCTGATTGACCACCGTCGCCGGTTCAAGCACCGACAGCACAGTCGAGGTCGCCGACAGAGCATCGGCGGGAGTGGATGTCAGCGGGGCGTTTTGGCCGCCGAGGGTGTCGGCTGCGGTCGACAGCTGCGGCAAGTCTTCCGATGCCCCGGCCACCGGTCGACGACCCCGAATCGGCCAGCTTCCGGGGCGGTGTCGGCGATCGTCGTCACGATGGCCAGCACAGCGGACAGGTCGGATGGCCAGGCCTTCGAAAGCACCTCGAAGGGGCTGTGTTGGGGGCCACCCACCAATTCCTAGGAGCTTCTGAACGCATTCGCAATCGTATTCGACGGACGCATCACTTCGACCGGCAGCTAAACCCATGCACCAGAGCCAGATCCACCGAAAATCTGATAGTCCCCCACGTGCTGAGACCGCTCACAGAAAACAGCACCACACCCGCGTCATCACGACGCGTGCGTGGTGCTGTTCGAGCGGAACAGCTCAGTGCGCTATCACCAATTCGCCCTCCGACGGTGCAAGGGCTGCATTCGGCACCACTAACGCCGCGATCACCGCACCGACCACGAATATTCCGGTGCCCCACGTGAAGGTGGCCGTGTAGCTCGCGACGTGGGCCTGCGCCACGGTCAGCGGGCCGGGCTGGTGTGAGGTCAGGTATTCGGTCATCGCTGATGCGGCAACGGTAGTCAGCAGCGCCGTGCTGATCGAGCCACCCACCTGCTGGCTGGTGTTGATGAGCGCCGAGGCGACACCAGCGTCCTCGTGGTGCACACCTGCGGTAGCGCCCTGGAATGCGGTGGTCATCGCGCCACCGAGGCCGATACCCAGCAGGACCAGTCCGGGGAGGACGTCTGTGACGAAGCGGCTGCCCAACTCGAGCTGGGTCAGCCAAGCCATACCGGTTGCGGAGACCAGGAAGCTGCTGCTGATCACGATTTTCGGGCCGACCCTGGGCAGCAGCAGCGAAGGCACCGTGGTCGACGCAAGAACGATGCCCGCAACCATCGGCAGGAACGCCAAACCGCCCTTGATCGGCGAGTAGCCCAAGCTGACGATCAAGTAGAAGGTCAGGAACAGGAAGATCGAGAACATCCCCATACCCATGACGAACACCGCCATGAACGAACCACCGCGGGTGCGGTCCAGCACCAGGCGCAGGGGCAGCAGCGGATGTGCGACCCTCGCCTCCAGCCATACGAACACCGTGAGCAGGACCACGCCGCCGATCAGGAACCCGAGGGTGACCGGGTTGGTCCAGCCGGTTGATTCGGCGTGCGCGAATCCGTAGACGACGGCGAACAGCGCGGCGCTCACTACGACGGTGCCTGGAATGTCGAGCTTGGGCCGCTCGGTGTCCACATGCTTGGCGAGCAGCAGCACCGCACCGACCAGGGCGATGGCGGCGAATCCGACGTTCACGAACATCACCCAGCGCCAGGACGCCCATTCGGTAAGCATGCCGCCGAGTAGCAGACCGATCGCGGCGCCGGCACCGGACAACGCACTGAATATGCCGAAGGCCTTGGCCCTTTCGGATTTTTCGGTGAAGGTCACTGTGAGCAGCGAGAGCGCGGCGGGTGCCAGCAGAGCGCCGAAGACGCCCTGGCCGACACGTGCCGCGACGAGGATCTCGAAGCTACTGGCCGCGCCACCGACGACAGACGCGCCCGCAAAACCGATCAGACCGATCGCGAAGGTGTTGCGTCGGCCAAACAGGTCACCCAGTCGGCCGCCGAGCAGCAGCAGGCTGCCGAAGGCGAGCGCGTACCCGGTGATGACCCACTGCCGGTCGCCGTCGCTGAAACCGAGGTCCTGTTGGGCCGCGGGCAACGCGATGTTCACGACAGTCGCGTCGAGCGTGACCATGAGCTGCGCCACACCCAGCACCACAAGTACCCACCAGCGCACGGCGTGTGAGCCGCGACGGCCTGCTTTACCTGAGGCAGGTGCCCCGATCGTGGTAGTCATTTGTCCCCTTTGTTGCTGGTCATGTACTGATCTTTCGGAAACCGATCTGTTTCCACTTAGAGAAACAGATCGGTTTTCAAAGCGCAAGCCGAGGGGTAGCCTGTCGTCTATGACCAACCCGACAACGTCCTCGTCTATGGCAGACGCTGGTGCTGTCTCCTCGCGCGACCGGTTGCTCGACGCCGCGGCGCAGCTGTTCTACGAACAGGGCGTCCACATCGGCGTCGATAGTCTGTGCCGAGCGGCCGGTGTATCCAAGCGTTCGATGTACCAGCTGTTCGACAGCAAGGATGACCTGGTCGCCGCCAGTCTGCTGGAACGCACGGCACCGGATTATCAGGCTTCGCTGCTGCCAGCCGAAGACGACAACCGTCGCCCGCGAGCACGGATTCTGCATGTCTTCGAACGATTGGAAGACTTAGAGCGGAGACACGACTTCCGCGGATGCCCGTTCGTCGCGGCGGCTGTCCAAGTCAAGGCACCCGAACATCCGGCGAGTGTGGTCGCCCGTCGACAGAAGGACAAGCTGACAGCGTTCTTCCAGCAGGAAGCGGAACGCGGCGGCGCAGACCACCCCGCGCGGTTAGCCCGACAGCTGACTCTCGTATTCGACGGAGCCAGTGCCCGCTCTGTCGTACAGGCACAGCGTCTCGACCGTCTCGCTGTCGAGACCGCCGGCACACTGCTCGATGCCGCCGGCATCAGCGATCCCCCGGCCTGATCAGCGCTATACACAAGACTTCCGGGCGTACTCCGGCAGCCTGCGGGGGTGATCCGGCGGAGGCTGTCGCGAAGGCTTCAGACGCCCGAATCCATATTCCCGTGGGCGCACATCGGCCTCCGTGCAAATGCCGAAATGGGGCATCATTGCCAGAGGGATATCGCTGACGCGTGAAGAGGTCGGCGGTGACGAACTCGTTGACCGTCAACCTGATCGGAGCTCTGGCTGTACCCGTCTCGAGAATTGTGCGCATAGTGGCGAGCGAGAGGTCGTCCGCGGCGCCGGTTTCCTTGATCTAAGCTACCGAGACCGCGAGGAGCAGGTGGTAACCCCTGATCGAGGATCGGGCGCGCCCTGCGCGGCCATGAGAGCGGTCCACTGAAAGCGCTGAAGTAGTGTTTCCAGTGCCCGCATCCACTGTCGTAGCGCCTCATCGGTATCCGTGACCAAAGGCCAACCTCGAGCAGGGCCAACCCGTCATCGTCCAGGATGTCCGTCACCGACAAGTCAGCGCGTTCGAGGATCAGCGCCCACGTATTCGAGAGAGCTCCCCAACCGCGGCTCCAGACTGGGCAATCAGCGGAATCGTCCGCGCCAACCGATGCACACCGTTCACAAACGCACATACTCGGGAAATTGCGTTGTGCAGTGCGGCAACCGACTCGGTATCATTGTCACTGGTGGGCGCGGTTTCGCTCGGTCGTGGGCCGTCCCCCCTCCTGTGCCCTTCCTCGATCTGCCATTCGACGAGTGCGTCGATCTCGTCGATGATGCGTTGTTCGCGGTTGCGGGCGGGGTTGTGTTCGGTCATGCGGGATACTCTCTGATAGTCGCTGTGCAATGATCGCCGCGTTACGCCGGATTGGAGCGTCGAGTGCAGTGCCCCCGGATCTGGATCTCTACGCCGTTGAATGCGGCGGTGCCCGAGAGCGAATCAATTCCGCCTGTGTCGATCTTCTCGTCAAGGCGTGCATCGAAGAATGTCCAGTCGACTGCATTCACGAAGGCAATCGCGTGATGTATCTACCCTGACGAGTGCGTCGATTGCGCTGCATGCGAGCCTGTATGCCCGGTCGAGGCCATCTATCCGGCCGAAGACGTACCCGCCCAGTGAGCCGCCTACATGGAGGCCAACGCCGAGTCCTCCGAGGAGGTCGAACCCTCCTGTGGTGCAGCGCATTCGGAAAACACGACGGTGATTCCCGCTTGGTCGAGGCGCTCTCGGCGCACGAGGTGTAAAGACGCCGATTCACGGCGTGCGGGTGCTGTCACACTCGACCCGCTCATCGGTCACTTTCCATGAAAAAACTCGGTGACAGCGATCTGCAGTAGCAGTTGCAACTCCCCGAGGGAGAGCAGATCGAAATCGGGGAGTCAGTCGAGTCATCAGCGCGTATGCACATGCGATCACGGCTTCACGCGTTGTTGTTCTTCTTCTGTTTGAATGCCGTCACCGCCGACACCACCAGCGTCGAGGGGTTGGCATGGTCCGGGAAACGCGACTGCATATGTGCGACGAGTTCGCGCGCGTGCGCAAGTTCGTCGACGTTGGACACGAATTCCTGCAGGTAGTACCGCGTTTCGTCGATGCACTCGGCCAGGTCGTCGAGTTCGGGGCGCTTGTGTCCGGCGACCACCGTGGTGGGGTTCAACGAGGCGAGGTAGTCGACGCTGGAAATCCAGTTCGGCCAGTCGTTCCGGTTGGTCATCGCCAGCATGGGATTGACGCCGTTGTAGACGACGTCTCCGGCGATCACCGCCTGCAGGGTCGGGATATGGATGATCGCGGTGGGTGAGGTGTCGGCTTGCTCGATCTCGATGGCCAGCACTTCCGTGCCATCGACGGTGAGGACCAGGTTGTCGAGCGGTTCGGGTACCGCGGTGTTGTCGAGGGCCTGTCCCCCGAAGAAATCGCGGACGTAGGCGCGATCACTCTCGAGGTTGGTCGCGATGGATTTCGCCACGGACGGTACTGCGACGGCGCGGGCTTCAGGGAATCGGTTCAGCAGCCGCTCGAGGCCGAAGTAGTGGTCGAAGTGGCCGTGGGTGAGGAAGACCGCGGTCAGCTGTTTGCCGGAGTCCTCGATCTGCTCTATCACCTCGTCGACGTCGGTGGGCAGGAACTGGGTGTCGACGAGTATGGCTTCGGTCGGCCCGGTGATCAGGGTGGAGGTAGTGGGTGAGAACCAGCCGCCTCCAGGCAGTTCGAACGCTTGGCAGGTATAGACGTCGATCGCGAGGTCGCTCATGCGGATTCGCCTCCATTGATTACGACGCGCGACGGGTCGACGACCTGCACCGCGCCTTCCCGCCAGATGGTGTGTGTTTGGTATGTCATCAGTCGTGCTTTCTGTGAGTTCTTGCGTGGGCAGGGTTGGTGATGCGCGCTAGTTCATTGGGCTGGAAGTTGTGATGGCCAAAGCATAGGTTTCAGGCCGCTCATCCGATTTCACCTGCATGGATCGCCTCGGCCAGCGAATGAACACGGCTGAGATGATGGGCGCCGTAGAAGTCGGCCTCGGTCAGGCGCTGCTGGTCGGCGGTGGACATTTCGGGGTGGGCGAGCGCAGCCGCGACGATGCGGCCATGCATCCAAGCGCCGACGAGAAGGCTCAGAATCGTCAGATAGTCAACCGATGCGGCGTAGGCGTCACGAGGATTTGTTGCCGCGTGCGACAGGAGTGTTTCGGTGGTGTCACGCACGGTATGCAGGGCGCGATCGAGTCGTTCCGCCGTACGGGCCGCCACCGGGTGCTCGATCACCCGCAGAATCCCGACGCTGGAGTCGATCCGATCGAAGAAGCGTCGCGCAGTCGCTCCGCCGTCGCGAATGAGCTTGCGGCCGAGCAGATCGTTGGACTGGATCGCGGTAGTGCCCTCGTAGATCGGCATGATCCGAGCATCGCGATAGTGCTGCGCCGCACCGGCTTCTTCGATGAAACCCAAGCCGCCGTATACCTGGAGTCCGTCGGAGGCGATGCGCACGGCTTCCTCGGTGAACCAGGCCTTGAGGATCGGCACACAGAATTCTGCCAGCTCCGCGGCGTCGGTCGAGTCGGTGCGCTGCCAGCGGTCGAACCACTCGGCCACCTGCATCGAGAAGGCGCGCATCGCCGAAATGGAACTCGACATCGACGTGAGCAGGCGAGCAACGTCGGGATGCTCGGCGATGGGGGTACCCGACGGGCGTCCGACGACTGTGCCCTGCACTCGCTGCTGGGCATAGTCGCGAGCCTGCTGGTAGGCGAGGTCCGCCAGTCCAAGCCCCTGCAGACCGATGCCGATGCGGGCGGTGTTCATCATGACGAACATCGCCGAGAGGCCGCGGTGCAGGTCTCCGACGAGATAGCCTGTCGCGTCGACATAATCCAGCACACAGGTTGGACTGGAATGGAGGCCGAGCTTGTGCTCCAGGGAGAGAGTGGTGACGCGGTTACGTTCACCGATACCGCCTCGGCCCTCGGGGAGGAACTTCGGCACCACGAACAGCGACAGCCCGGCCAGTCCCGCGGGAGAATCCGGGGTACGTGCGAGAACTAGGTGCACGATGTTCTCTGTGAGGTCGTGATCTCCCCAGGTGATGAAGATCTTCTGCCCTGTGACTGCCCACGTACCGTCCTCGTTGGGACGGGCGATTGTGCGGATCGCGGACAGATCCGTACCGGCATCCGACTCCGTCAGGTTCATCGTGCCCGTCCATTCGCCGGACACCATCTTCGCGAGAAACACGTCCTTCAGTTCCGGGCGCGCGGCCGAGTGCAGCGCCGCGGCCGCACCGGTCGACAACAGCCAGCACACCGAGAACGCGGGATTAGCTGCGGACCACAACTCCGAGACCGCGTTATAAAGGAGGAATGGCGCACCTCCGCCGTCTATCGCGGGATCGAGGCCGAACCCGACCCACCCGGCCTCGGCGAAGGAACGGTAGGCCTGCTTGTACCCGACCGGGGTCGTCACAGCACTATCGGCGAGCACGCTGCCCGCACGATCACCGACAGTATTGAGCGGATGCAATATTTCGATGGCGAAATCCGCTGCCGTAGTGAGCACTGCAGCCGCGTCGGCGGCTTTGATTTCGCCGTTTGTCACGGTCTCGAGAATGTCTGTGCCGAGGACCTCGGTGTAGAGGAAGTCGTATTGAGCAAGTGGTGCTATGTACACGGCAGTGGTCCTTCTAGAATGTGAGGCCGATGGTTGTGCTCAGACCGCCGTCGAGCGGAATGACCGCACCGACCACGTAATTCGAGGCACGAGAACTCAGGAAGATCGCGGTCGCAGCGATGTCGGGGGGCTCGCCGATCCGGCCGGCCGGGGAGGCGTCTTTCAGCTTATCACCGACGTCCGTCAACATCGCGGCCGTCATTTTCGACGGGAACGGCCCGGGCGCAATGGCATTGACCAGAATCGATGGCGCCAGTTCCGCGGCCATGTGGCGAGTGAGGTGGTGGATGGCGGCCTTGGACGCCGAGTAGGAGAAATTGCTGACGCCCGGCACTGCAAGCCCGTCGATCGAGCCGATGTTGATCACGCGGGCAGGGTCGTCTTGGTTGGACGCCTTCTCCAGAAGCGGGCGCGCCATCTTGGTCAATGTGAAGGGAGCCTTGACGTTGGCGGCGAGCACCCTGTCCCACGCGGAGTCGGGGAACTCGTCGAAGGGCGCACCCCAGGTTGCGCCGGCGTTGTTGACCAGCACGTGAAGGCTCGGCTCCCGTGCCCCGAGGGCGTCGATCAGCGCCGCACACTGTTCCTCGCTGGTGACGTCGCACGGAATGGCATGCACCTCACCGTGTTCCGAGAGGCGCTTCGCTGCCTCGGCACACGCGGCTTCTTTACGGGAAGAGATGTACACGCGGGCGCCGGCCCGGAGATACCCTTCGGCGATCATGTAGCCGATGCCGCGAGTACCCCCGGTGACCAGAACCGTCTTACCTGACACCGCGAACAGTTCGGGGAACATGACGTCCTTTCCGAGACGTGAGGTGGGGCGACGCATACACCCATCCGGCAGAAGAAGAGACCGCTCGCGATCGGGGGCCAAGTGTGAGCCTGATAGCGGACCGACCAGAAAGTACCACCACCGGCAACCTTAATGCAACTTGTTGCATAATGTAGGTCTGAGGTCGATGATCATTTGGTCCGCTGCACTCCGTCGGGACTGCAAGCCGAGCGCCGTAGTGCGCACCTAACTGGGAGAAGCGAAGATGACTGGGGTGAACCGTCTTTCGATGGCAGGACCGTCCGAGGCCGAGTTGCAATCGGCAGGCCTCCGATTCACACAGAGCGGACCGATAGCCGAAATCACGCTGTGCAGACCTGAACGACGCAATACACAGAGCCCGGCAATGTGGCGAGCACTCGCCGCGTTGGGGCAGACGATGCCGACTGACATTCGCGTTGTCATCGTTCGCGCTGAAGGGCGTAGTTTTTCGGCCGGTTTGGATCGATCGATGCTGAAAGACCCTGCCTCGCCGCACGAGGCTGCCGACGGCGAGACCATTTCCGGCCTACTCGACGGTTCCGACATGACCGTCGCGCGCACCATACGTGAATATCAAGACGGCTTCCTGTTCCTGCGTAACTCGAACTTCATCTCGATCGCCGCCGTCCAGGGACACGCAGTCGGTGCCGGCTTCCAGCTCGCACTCGCGTGCGATCTTCGGGTGGTGGCCGAGGACGCAACATTCTGCATGAAGGAGGTCGCACTCGGGCTGGTGCCCGACCTGACCGGGCTCACACCCCTGGTCCGGCAAGTTGGATACGGCCGCGCACTCGAAATCTGCGTCACTGCACGCAATGTTGTTGCCAAGGAGGCGCTCTCACTGGGACTTGCACACAGCGTGGTACCTGTCAACGATCTCGAAAGCGAAACTCGGGCCATGGCTCACACTCTCCTGCAGGCAGACACCGCCGCCGCGCGAGAGGTCAAGCAGCTGGTGCAGTCGGCCGAGGTCTTGCATGTCGAGCATCAGCGGCAGCTCGAAGCTGCGGCCCAGACGCGTTTGCTGCGCGCGCGCAGCGCTACGGCGGACGGCTCCGACCGAGGGTTCTGAACCGATATCCCGACACATCTGTCGTGTTCGAACAGTGGATCACCATAATTCGCCGCATAGCCGTCACCACGCGAAGAGCACCTTGCCGACGCGGTCGGCCTGGGTGGCATGGATCAGGGCGTCCTGGTACTTCTCGAGCGGGTAGGCGGCCGCGATGGGGACCCGCAAGGTGCCGTCGGTGACGAGGGCGGCGAGCCGGGCATAGGCGGCGGTGAACTCCTCGCGAGGCGCTGTGTCGAGCCAGCCCTTTTGCCAGAAGCCCCGGACATGAAGATCGCGGAAGATGAGGTCGCCAGGTCGGACGACGACCGGGGCGCCGCTCATTCCTCCGTAGCTGACGAGGGTGCCCCCATGGACGAGCCAAGGAGCGAGTTCCGCGACCACGTCCCCGGCTGTCGCGTCCAGCAGGAGTGAGATCCGCTCGTCCCCGAGCGCCGTCTTCAGTTGCACACCGAGATCCGGTCCACTGACGACGACGGCGTCGGCGCCCAACTCCAGCAGCTCCGCGGCGACTTCGGGGCGGCGCACTACATTGAGAGTGCGGTAGCCGGTCTGCTTGGCCAGGGTGATGACGTAGCGGCCCACAGCAGAATTACCGGCGGTTTGTCCGACCCATCCGCCCAGCGGGACATCGACGAAGCGACGGAGCAGGAGGTCGGCCGTCACAGGGTTGACGCCGAGCATCGCCAGCTGAAGGACATCGGCCGCCGGATCGACCGCAATGGCGTCGTCCTCGTCGATCGCGATCTGGTCCTGCCACGTGGCGTGCTTCAGGGTAGGGATTATCAGGACCCGCTCGCCGATGCGGGCAGGATCGACGGCAGCGCCAACGGCGACGATTCGACCGACGCCTTCTGTGCCCAGCGCTGCGGGCAGGGTCGGGCGATGCCCATAGAGACCTCTGATGAGAAGCACGTCGGATGGGTTGATGGGGGCGGCTTCCAACGCCACGAGCACCTGTCCTGCTCCGGGTTCGGAAGTCTCCGACTCGATCAGCTCCGGAGCCGTGCTCGGCTTCCCGAATGCCCGCATGTGCAACTTCTTCATCGTGACCTCCGGTCAATGGTCGAAAGACCAAGTAGCGTGTTCATTCCCGCGGCATCGTGCGCATCACCTAGGTCGAGCGCACGCTTCTCGTGCCCGTATCCCCTTTGGTCAGAGGGCTGCTGCGTAGGCGGCCCGTAGCGAGACCTTGTCGATCTTGCCGACGGCGTTCTTGGGGATGGCGTCAATCACGAAGAACGAGGTCGGCTGCTTGTAGCCGCTGAGGTGTTGCTCAGTCAGCGCAGTCAGCGTCGCAGGATCGACGCTGACGCCGGCTCGCGGTTGGACGTAGGCGACGACCACCTCTCCCCATTTGTCGTCGGGTACACCGATAACGGCCGCCTCCAGGACAGACGGGTCAGCCGTCAGGACGTCCTCGATCTCCTTGGGGTAGATGTTCTCGCCACCACGAATGATCATTTCCTTCAATCGAGCGACCAGGAACAGGTAGCCGTCCGCGTCGAGGTAGCCGACATCGCCTGTGTGCAACCAGCCATCCACGATCGTCTTCGCCGTCTCCTCCGGCCGACCGAGATAGCCAGACATGACATTGCGGCCACGCACGATGACCTCACCAATCGTGCCGGGCTCGAGCGCCGTGCCCACCTCGTCGATGATTCGGATCTCTTGACCCGGGAGGGGACGCCCCACGCTGCCGAGTCGCGGAGCCGCGAGGGGGTTGATGGTAGAGACGCACGTTCCTTCGGACAGCCCGTAGCCCTCGATGAGGCGGAACCCGAACCTCGCTTCGAAGCGGGTCAGCAACTCGGGCGAAGCGGGTGCGGCACCGCAAAGCCCGTACCGCAAGGACGATGTGACGGGTCGAACGCCGGCCGGCAGCGCATCGAGCATGTTGTAGATCGTGGGCACCGCACTGAAGTAGGTAGGACGCTCCTGCTCCACGAAGTCGAAGAAGGTCTTGGGATCGAACCGGTCGGCGATGGCGACACTGCCGCCTGCGCGCAGCGGCGTGAGTACATTGATCATGATGCCGAAGACATGGAAGAGCGGCAGAATAAGCAAGCAGCGGTCCGCCGGGCCCACGTCGAGCCACTGGCATGCCATGTCCGTCATTGCGTCGATGTTGGAGTGGGCGAGCATCACTCCTTTCGGTACACCCGTCGTGCCGCTGGTGTAGATCAAGAGAGCCAGCGCGGACGGGTCCAGTTGTGGTGCCGGATCCGGCCCCATCCCCTCTGAGTACAGGTCGTCGACGGCGAGCGTGGCGACGCCCGCCACTGTCGAACCGTCCTCGACGACAATAAGACGTGCGCCCGAATCGTGCAGCTGTCGTGCGACCTCGCCGTCGGTAAGGCTCGGATTGACCGGGGTCACGACGGCGCCGAGCCGCCAGGCCGCGAACAACAGGAGCACGAACTCGATGCGATTCGTCAGCGCGACCGCCACGACATCACCAGACCCGATTCCGAGGTCGGAAAGATGACGGGCCGCGGCCCGGACTCGGGTCAGCAGCTGGGCATTGGTGAGCGACTGGCGCCCATCGGATACCGCCGGCCCATCCGGGCTCGATTCGGCGAGACGGTCGGGCAGAGACGCGAAGTTCATGGCAAGGCCACCTAACCTGGTGTGCGAGTGTGATCTAGGTCGGAAACGCTGCGTATTAGACGTATTCCGTCGGCGGCAGGGCGGAGCCGCCCACTCCTCCATGGAACCCCCGGACGACGGAATCGGTTTAGGCACAGTTGGGGCGCTGTCGCCGCCTGCGGTGACCCGATTCTCCGACCGCCTTGGAGGTCCACCGCAGGTGGCGTGGTGGGGACGCACACAAACCTACGAACGCGCGCGCGGCGACGCATAGGACGATTGCGCCGCACTCAGGTATGGGTGTGCCACCGCTGGTGAGCGAGTACCCGTCAGGCGGCACTTCGGTGCGAACCGCGCCGCTGCGCGTGGATGTGTGCTGCTGTTGACATTTGACCACAACGACTAGACGATTCAGTCCAGTCGCCGCCACCGACGTCTCCGGCGCGAACTCTCCACGGACAAGGAGCCATTCATGAGTCAAGACCACAAGCCCGGTGAGGTCACCCTCGAGAGAGACGGCAACATCGCGATCATCACGGTCGAAAACGAATCCAAGATGAACTCCTACACGCCGGACATGATGCGCCAGCTCGCCCAGCGTCTGACCACATTCGACGAGGACGACTCCCTGTGGGTCGCGGTGTTCCGCTCCGCCGGGAAAAACACCACCGCAGGCTTGGACTTGCCGAAGTTCTTCGGTCCTGGAGCAGACGCGGACATCGACCCGACTCTGGTCGATCCGTTCGCTCTGGGGCGGCGGGCAACCAAGCCGATCGTGACCGTGGTTCAGGGCATCACCCTCACCGTCGGCATCGAGATGATGCTTGCCGCCGACATCGTGGTTGCCGCCGACACCGCGCAGTTCCAGCAGCTCGAGGTCGCCCGCGGCCTCGCACCCCTCGGTGGCGCCCATTTCCGCTACCTGACCCGGACCGGCTGGGGCAATTCGATGTACCACCTGCTCCGGGCCGACAAGTTCGACGCCCAGCGCGCCCTCGACCTCGGTTTCGTCCAAGAAGTCGTGCCTTTCGGCCAGCACATCGAGCGCGGGATCGAACTGGCCCGTGAAATCTGCGCTAATGCCCCACTCGGCGTTCGAGCCACCAAGGCGTCCGCCCTGAAGTACCTCGAACAGGGCGAGTCCGCCGCCATCGCCGCGATCGACGACGTGAAGGGCGCCGTCTTCGACAGCCACGACTTCCAGGAAGGAATCCAGTCGTTCGTCGAGCGCCGCCAGGCCTACTTTCAGGGCAAGTAGTCGCAGCGCGAACGACCCGAACTCCATTACCACCCAACCAGTTCGCCGAAGATGTAAGGAAATTGACATGAGTTGCAACCTGTTTTCCGTGGCCGGTAAGAGCGGGAACCCGACATGACGAATCTGCGCTTCGACTACACCGGCCGCACCGTGATCGTGACCGGCGCCGGACAGGGGATCGGCAAGGAGATCGGCGCGCTGTTCTTCGGCGCCGGCGCCGACGTGTTCCTCGTCGATCTCGACAAGGAAGCCCTCGACCAGGCCGTCAGTGAGATCGCCGCCCGCAGCGTGGTCGCCGACGTGAGCGACACCGACGCGGTTCAGCAGATCGTCGACGCGGCGGTGTCCGAGACCGGGCGTCTCGACGTGGTCGTCAACAACGCCGGCATCCTGCGCGACAACATGCTGTGGAAGCTGACCGACGATGACTTCGAGAGAGTTCTCGCGGTCCACGCCGGAGGCACGTTCCGGATGACCCGCGCGGCTGTCCCCCAATTCCGCGCCCAGAACTACGGCCGGGTCATCAACGTGACCTCCTACACCGGTCTGCACGGCAATATTGGACAGTCCAATTACGCCACGGCCAAGGCAGGGATCATCGGCTTCACGAAGACTGCCGCCAAGGAACTGGCGGGCTTCGGCGTCACGGTCAACGCGATCTCCCCCAACGCCGACACTCGCATGATCGCCGGCATCCCAGAAGCCAAGAAGGCCGAAATCGCACGGCAGATCCCCGCGGGACGCTTCGCCCCACCCAGTGAAATGGCCGCGGCGGTCGCCTTCCTTGCATCCGAGGAAGCCGCATATATCACGGGCACCGTGCTGCCTGTCGACGGCGGGATCTCGATGTGACCACGACATTCAGCTCGCTCGACGACATCCGCGTAGCGGTCGGCACCGACCTCGGCAGCAGCCGCTGGTTTGAGCTCACCCAGGACCGCATCAACAGTTTCGCCGACACCACCGAGGATCGCCAGTGGATCCACGTCGATCCCGAGCGAGCCGCCGGTGGTCCGTTCGGGACGACCGTGGCCCACGGCTTCCTCACCCTGTCCCTGGTCGCCGCCATAATCGGCGATGTCATCCAAACCCACTGGGCCACCGCGGGGATCAACTACGGCCTCAACAAGGTCCGGTTCCCCGCCCCACGCACCGGTTGGCAGCCGTGTGCGAGGACATATCCGGCTACTGGAAGTCACCGACATTTCCGGTGGCGTCCAGATGATCAGCCAGGTCACCATCGAGCGCGAAGGATCGGACCGGCCGGTGTGCGTAGCCGAGTCGGTGACCAGAATCCTCGCCTGAACCGTCCAGATGGGTCCGGTCCTCCACGCCGACCGGCGCGTCCGGCAGGATGACCGGACCCGGGGGTTCACCGGCTTCGGCCACACTCCCGAGCGCTAACGCGCGGGGATTTTCCGACAAGCAGCTTCGCTCACGCACCAACTGCCCGCATGAGACCGATTCACCCTGTGCTGCAGTCAAACCGGCACCGCGGCCCATCGACTCGGCGTGCCGGTGTCGTCCACGCGCGGTACACGACGGTGAGAAACAAGCTCCTCTTTCTTCGAACTTCCGCGGGACGAAGTTCCGCGACCGGCATGACCCCACCTGTGGGACACACTCACCAACCTCCGGCCACAGCGCGGAGACCCCGGTTGACCGTTCCGGCGTCAAGGTTGGCGCATCGGTACCAGTGACGGGCGCGCTCGTTCTATCAGAGCCCGCTCACCGGTTCCTAGGTTGGCAGTGTCCGACACACAACCCGGCGTGAAGAGGAAAAGCACATGAATCGCGAAGACATCGAATTCCAGGGTGAAGGCGACGTCACCCTCCGCGGCTGGTTCTACCCGGCGCAGAACACCACCACCCCGGCACCGGTCATCGTCCTGACACACGGGATGTCCGCCGTCAAGGAAATGTACCTCGACGACTACGCCAGCGTCTTCGCCGAAGCCGGCCTAAACGCGCTCGTCTACGACCACCGCAATTTCGGTGACAGCGACGGAACTCCCCGCCAAGAACTCGACCCCGTCCTGCAGTACCGGGACTATCGGAACGCGATCAGCTACGCCACCACCCGCCCCGAGGTCGACGCGAACCGGGTCGGCGTCTGGGGCTCGAGCTTCTCCGGTGGAATCGGTCTGATGGTCGCGGCGGTCGACAAAAGGGTCAAGGCGGTCGTCGCCCAGGTGCCCATGATCTCGGGTCCAGCCACCTTGGACCGACTGATCCGCCCCGACTTTCTGCCCCACGTCCGTGGAAACTTCGACGCCGACCGTCTCAACCGGTTCGCCGGCGGTGAGCCCGCGATGCTCCCGGCCGTCTCCCCCGACCCGATGGGACAGGCCGCGATGCCCCAGCCCGACGCCTACGAATGGTTCACCAAGGTATCGGCGGACCGGGCTCCGAACTGGAAGAACGAAATGACCGCGCGGAGCCTGGAGATGGCCGGCGAATTCGACCCCGGCAGCTTCATCAGCCAGATCTCGCCCACGCCGCTGCTGATGATCATCGCCGACGAGGACGCCTGTACGCCTTACGCTCTCGCATTCGACGCCTACGAACGCGCCCGCGAACCCAAACAACTCGTCGTCACCCACGGCGGACACTTCGACTTCTACGAAGGCCCCGGCTTCGACGAGGTCTCCGGCGCCGCACGCGACCACTTCGTCACCCACCTACGCGCCTGACCGATGCGTGGCTTCCAGGCGACAGCCTGGAAGCCACGGCTGCGTCCCGTAGCCACAAGGACCTGTCCGATCAGGGCCGGTACAAGGACCTGTCACTTCCGTACCACCACCGGACGCGTTGGTTCTATCCACCGGCAACCGCATCTTTCTACCGTGAAGTGTCGACGCTGCCCACCACCGCGGCCACTGACCGACCACTGCAACTGGAGGTTTCCCTATGACTACTGACACCAACGCTCCCGCGGTCCCGATCCGCGCGACGGTCTTCGTCAGCCGCTGGCCCAACGTCCCCGCCGTGGAGTTCCCCGGCATCCCGGACGGCACCTTCTCCCCCACCACCGCCATCCTGATCAGCGGCGCAACCGAAATCGTCCTCATCGACGCGCTCTACCTCAAGGACGACGTCCAGGACCTCGGCGACCTGATCGAGCGGACCGGCAAGAAACTCACCACGATCTACATCACCCACGACCACCAGGACCACTACCTGGGCATCGGACCGCTCAAGGAGCGGTTCCCGGACGTCAAATGCGTGGCATTGCCGCACGTGATCGAGTCCATGAAAGAAACCATGGACATTCAGACCATGCAGTGGAATTTGCTGTTCGGCGACGCCTGCATCCCGGCCGGTCCGCTTCCGGAACCCCTCGAAGGTCACACCCTGTATGTCGACGGCTCCCCGCTGAACATCATCGAGGTGAAGCAGGCCGACGTCCACCCCACGACCATCGTGCACATCCCCGAGATCGACACCGTCATCGCCGGTGATTCCATCTACAACGAGATCTACCCGATGCTCGGCCTGTCGACTCCCTCCGAATGGCAGGACTGGCTCGACACCGTCGATGTCGTGGAAAAGCTTCAGCCGAAGATGATCGTGTGCGGACACCGCAGGCCCGACGGCGACGACTACGCCGTCGAGACCATGATCGCCCAAACCCGTTCCTACATCCAGGACTTCATCGCCGCCTTCCCGACCGCGAAGGACGCCGACGACCTCGTCGCCACCATGTCCGCGAAATACCCCAATCACGCCAACCTCTGGACCCTGCAGTTCTCCGCCATCAACGCGATCGCGGCCCGCGACGGCGCGTAATAACACAAACACCACGCCCCGACCGGGGTCAGAGTGCCCTTCTTCAGGATCCACACGACCCAGGAGGACCAATGTCACCCGCCATCACCCCAAACCATTCCGTCACGCACAACGACAGCGACAACCTGGCCGCGCCTGTGCCGGTGGTGTCATGATGGCGGCCCTCTCGCACAGGCTCGGCGCCCTCGTGCACCATGGCGCGGAGCCCGAAGTCGGGGCCGACACCACCGTGCTTCGATCGGTGTCGTCCGGACCTGAAGTTTCCCGCAGTACCTGGATCGGGCGTGCTGTAGTGGTATTGGTATTGATCCCACTCGGCGTTTTCTATCTCGGCCCTAGAATCTACGATCTCACCGCAACGCCTGGGCGCCTGCAACAGTCTGTCGAAGCGGCAGACCGCTACAACCCGTCCCTGACTCGGCTCGTCGAGCACGAGCGCGTGACAGTGAGTGCCTTCGCGGCACTGGACAGGGTGCGTGAGTGCCTGACCGATGTTCTCGGCATGGGCGAAGCGGTGTCAGTTGAGCTCAGCACCCTCGTCGGAACAATTTCGGTAGATCTACAGAAAATTCTCGACCATACCGGCGTCGACGTCGCCGTTCTGGTCGGTTCACTCGAATCCCTCAGCACTCGCGTCGGCGCATTGCAGGCACCGGCGAACGGTGCAGCCACGGCCTTGTCGGATAATCGCGCGACGATGTCGGCCATCCTGGACGACGTGCGTGTGACGGCCGGCCAGGTGCACGACACCCGTCTTTCCGTGGAGTCCGCAGCCGCCGATCTGTCCGGAGGGTAAGTAACTGATGGTGTTTTTCGGACGACCTGGTGGACCGGCCAGAACGGTTCTCGCACTAATAGCCGTCGCCGTACTCGGCCTGTTTTCCATCGTGATCTTCAACCTGAACAGGAGCCTGGACAACCAGCAACGAGTCAACGCGACCAGTGTCGGAATTTCCGAGAGCTTCCTCGATGTCAACGATCAGCTCACCGCGGAGCTCGGAGAACTGACCCAGCTGACCGGGACTGTGGAGTCGGCGCTCGAATCCATCAGGGCGTTAGGGCCACTCCTGGCGGAACTGCATCACGCCATCACGCCGGTTGCCGGCTCTCTGTCGAGCACCGCTCGAGGCGCCCAGATCACCAGTGAGCAACTTGCCGTGATTGCGCACATCCTCGGTGAGGTCCACAACGTCATCCTTCCCCTGGTGGACTCCGCTCAGGCGTTCGGTCAGCAGGGCGAAGATTTGTTGGCGGTGATCGAGGGATTGATCGCCGACTTACAGAGTGCGGTTGAATCCGCGGCGACGATCAATCAGATGCTTCCATTGCCGGGCTGAATACCGACCGGCCCGCCACCCCTGCCTCTCGACCGACTGGACGTGACATGCGACGTAAAGACCGAAGACCGAATGGTCCTGCCGACCTGACCGCACCACGAAGTGCCGTGTTGCCCTCGGCTGGCCCGCAATCAGAGGGGTTCGCGGTCACTCGCCCTGTCACCAGGTACTCGATTGCCACCGAATGGCTGGGCCGACTAGCGGCGGTCATGTCTGCCGTGCTGCTCGTGCTCGTACTGAACGCAATCTCCGAGGGGCTGGCGGTTCGGCAAAGCACCCGCGCCATCGTGGACAACTTCGGGCAGGCCAATCAGTACTTCGACGAGCGGGCCGATCTGGCCGCGCCTTCCCGTGTGCGGAGCGAGCTTGCAGACCTCAGAACAGTTCTTGCCGAGCTGAATTCGGCGACGGCCGTGGACGTTGATCTGCTGGCCGCAATGCTGCCCGACATGCATACGTTGGTTGCTGCCGGTCACAACGACGTCACTATCGCCCACCAGCTCCATGGCATTTCCTCGTCGCTTCAAGGCGCGGCCGGATCGCTACACGCCATCTCCGCCGACGCGGACGTGGCGGTGGTCAAGGTGAACGATCGGCTTCTGGCTGCACTGCAACTGGCCGATCAGCTCAACGCCGAACTCGAGCGTACGACGGTCAAACTCGCGCCGCTTCCGGCGCAGGGAAATCTGATCCCCGCACCGACGGGAGGGAAGTAATGGTGGGCAGTCGAACTTTCGCCGCGGTTGTGCTGGTACTCGGTGTGGCGCCCGCCATCGGCTTGTGCGCAATCAACGGCTTCTTTCCCACGTTCCGTGATATCAGCGACCCTCTCGGTCGGCCGTCGGCCTTGAGCGTGCAGATTATCGATTCGGCCCAACGACTCGACGAACTGACCGTCGAACTGGAACCGAAGCACGCGCAGCTGGCGGCGGACATCCAGGTTCTCGGACCCATGTCGAACGACCTGGCCGTGTTGGTCGGCCGGAGTGTCGAACTGTCACCGTTGTCAGCGACTTTGGAGGGCAATGCATCGAAGGTCGCGGACATCTCGGCGCCATTGCCGAACGTGGTGACGAGCGTTACCGCGCGTTCCGACGAGGCCGGCGCCACCGTCGACGGACTGTCGACGGCGGTCGGTTCCGTCGCGACCGAGCTGCAGGGAATCCACGACGGTTTGACCACAATGCAACTCACTCTTCTCGCACTCGGCCCGAAGATGTCGGGGATCGCCTCGACGCTGGCGACGATCCAGGAAGAAGCTGAGCATGTTCGGGAGTTCGGTCCGCTCCTCGCAGTGGTAGGCCCTCCGTTCAACAGTCTCGGTATCCCGTCCTTGGGTTTCGAGGCACCACCGTTACCGCCGCTGCCTCTTCCCTGAGCATCCGGATACCCTTTCTTCGTTCGACGGAGTGAACATGCAGATGCACATGCAGAAAAGATTTCGGTTGTCCTGGGCGATCACCTTGGCATTCACCATTGCGGTGTTGAGCGGCTTGTTGATCCTCACGAGAGACCTGGGCATCACGAACGACACGTTCAAAAACGGTGTCGTGCAGGCGCAAGAGCTCGACGCGACGACCGATGCCGCGCTCGACGGGGCGCATCAATTGCCACCCGCAGCCGAGGCGGCGCGGCAAGGGCTGCCGGAGGTGGTCGGCGTCATCGATTCCCTCACCCGGGCGAATCAGGTGCTGGGCACTCTCAGTGACCAACTCGGCACCCTCGGTACCACGCTGACCGAGGCTGACGCCCCTTTGGCGGGCACAATTTCTGCCGGTCGGGGGGCAGGCGGAGAGGCCGGTGCGGCCGTTGTGCCGCTCGGCGGGATAGCGGCAACCCTGGATGATGCGAACGTCAACGCGCAGGCTCTCGGCCAGAAACTGGATGAGACGCTCACCCTGTCGCAGACGATCGACCAGAAACTACGCGTCGCGTTGCTGCTGCCGAAAGTCGGCAACTGACAGAAATGAGATCACCGTGGGGTCATGCTGTGGGCTGCGGTGACCTCGAAGACGACCTGGCATCGTGGATGCCCGTTTGTTGCCCCGATGCTCGACCACAATCCCATTTGCCTGCCAGGCGGCGATATCCTGAAGTCACATTCTCCTCGAGATGAGGCAAGTTGCCTCATCGAGGATGGGATCGTCCAGGTCCTGTTCTCGCTCTGCGGGGAGACGGTGAGGACACTCCGATGGCCGCAGGTGATCCGCTCGAGACCCAGCGCGGCGTGGCCCACACGGTCACGGCGGAGTTGAGCGCTGCGGGATTCGAGGACGCCCACGAAATCGGCCGGGGCGGGTTCGGTGTGGTCTACCGGTGTGTGCAACCGGCGCTGGACCGCATTGTGGCGGTGAAGGTCCTCGCCGCGGACCTGGACGAGGAGAACCGGGCGCGGTTCTTCCGGGAACAGCGGGCGATGGGCCGCCTCACCGGACATCCTCACATTGTGAGCGCACTCCACGTCGGTGCCACCGACAGCGGTCGCCCCTACATCGTGATGCCCTACCACTCGCAGGATTCGCTCGACGCCCGGATCCGCCGTCACGGTCCACTGCCCTTGGAGGAAGCACTCAGGCTCGGGGTGAAGATAGCCGGAGCGCTCGAGACGGCACACCGTCTCGGCGTCCTGCACAGGGACCTCAAACCCGGAAACATCCTGCTCAGCGACTACGGGGAGCCGGCGCTGACCGATTTCGGCATCGCCCATATCGCCGGCGGATTCGAGACCGCCACCGGCACCGTGACAGGGTCACCGGCTTTCACCGCACCCGAGGTACTCAGCGGCGAACCTCCGACTGAGGCCTCCGATATCTACGGTCTCGGTGCGACAGTGTTCTGCGCCATCACCGGTCACGCGGCGTTCGAGCGCCACAGCGGTGAGCATGTGGTCGCTCACTTCCTCCGAATCACCACCCAGCCGGTTCCGGACCTGCGCGAGCACGGCGTTCCCGACGACGTATCGGAGATAGTCGACCGCGCCATGGCCGCCGATCCGGGGCAGCGTCCTGCCACCGCCGCCGACTTCGGCGACGAACTACGGCGGGTCCAGCTCCACCATGGCTTCCCCGTCGACGAGATGGCCCTGTCCGGCGAACCGGACGCCCGCCGACGCGATCCGGATCCGGCGCGCGCCCGCCCGAGGTCCACGGCGACTCCACCACCTACTCCATCGATGGCACCCGCCGTGAGGACTCCGGTGAGTAATCTGCCGCTCGAGCTCACCAGCTTCGTGGGCCGCCGCCATGATTCGACCGAGGCGAAACAGCTGCTGTCGTCCGCTCGTCTGGTGACGTTGACCGGGATCGGTGGTGTCGGGAAAACGCGTCTGGCGCTTCGGCTGGCTGCCGATGTCCGGCGGAGCTTCGGTGACGGAGTCTGGTTGGTCGAACTGGGCGAGTTGCGGGATGGGTCACTCCTGACGGACACGGTTGCCGCGGCCCTGGGGCTGCGGGATCAGCCCGCGCGACAGCTCGACGACGTGGTGGCGGAGTTCCTCGCCTCCAGGCACCTTTTGCTTGTACTGGACAACTGCGAACAGGTGGTGGAGGCGGTCGCGGCATCCGCCGAGATGCTGTTGCGCACCTGTCCGCAGCTGCGGATCTTGGCCACGAGCCGCGAACCCTTGGGTATCGGCGGGGAGGCGGTGCTGCGGGTTCCCCCGCTGAGGGTCCCGGCCCCAGACCAGGAGCCCTCGCTGCGGGCGCTGACCGGGTACGACGCGGTGGCGTTATTCGTACAGCGCGCCGCGGCCGCCGTGCCCGGATTCGAACTCACCGACGACAACCGGATGGCGGTGGTCCGAATCTGCCACCAACTCGACGGCCTACCGTTGCCGATCGAGCTGGCGGCGGCACGGTTGCGGGCGATGTCGCCCGAGCAGATCCTGCAGCGGCTGACCGACCGGTACACGCTGCTGACTCTCGGCAATCGCGCTGCACCGACGCGCCAGCAGACCCTGCGGCTGTCCATCGACTGGAGTCATGAGCTCTGTACGACTCGGGAACAGCAGCTGTGGGCCGAGCTGTCGGTGTTCGCGGGAAGTTTCGAACTGGATGCTGCCGAGGCGGTCTGCGGGGAGGACTTGACCCCGGAGGAGTTGCTCGACACAGTGACGGCATTGGTCGACAAGTCGATCCTGATCCGGGAAGACGCCGGCTCGGCGGTGCGGTTCCGGATGCTCGAGACCCTGCGCGAGTACGGCAAGGAAAAGGCCGAGCAGACCGGTTTCCATTCGATATTGCGACGACGGCACCGCGATTGGTATCAGCGTTTGGTGTTGCAGGTGGAGGCCGAGTGGATCAGTCCGCAGCAGCTGGAGTGGATAGCGCGGCTCGAGAGGGAACAGTCGAATTTGCGTGAGGCGATGGAATTCTGCCTGTTGGAGGAACCCGGCACCGGCGCCGAGGACGGTCTCCGGATAGCGGCGGCCCTGTTCCCGTTCTGGCTCTCCCGCGGACTGTTCCGGGAGGGACGGCACTGGCTCGACCGCGCCCTGGCGCATAACTCCGAGCAACCGACCGCTTCACGAGTAGGGGCGCTGTACGCCGCCAGCGTGTTCGCGGGCGTTCAGGGTGACCTTCCGGCCTCGAGGACTCTGGTGGATGAAGCGCAGGCTCTGATCCCCCAGATAACCGACCCGCTGGTCCGCGCCCGCGTCACCCATGCAGACGGTCTTCTTGGCCTCGTCAGCGGCGACCTACCCCACGCCTGCACGCGTATGGAGGAAGCCCTGGAGGTATTCGGCGACCGCGGCGACCTGTCATTGCGGGTGTGGGCGCTGATGATGCTCGGGTTGGTGTACGAATTGCAGGGAGATGTTCCGCGGGCGATCGAGTGCCATCAGAAGGTTCTGGACATCACAAAAGCACACGGTGAATCGGTATACCGGTCGTACTCCCTGTGGGCGCTGGGAGTGGCGGCCTTGCAGCAAGGCGATCGCGGTCAGGCGGCGGAACTGCTAGAACAGTGCTTGCGGCTGAGCCGGTTGGTGGACGATCCATTCACTGCCTCGATGACCCTGGAGGCTCTGGCGTGGATCGCCGGCACCGAGGACCGCGCACGACGCGCCGCCATCCTGATGGGGGCCGCAGAGGCGCTGGGCCGTGCCCTGGGAAGCACCTCGGTGCTGTTCCCCACCTTGCTCGTACGCCACGAGGACTGCGAACGGCTCACTCGCACCTCACTGGGTGAGCGGGCATTCGAGGCGGCCAGACGGGAAGGTGCGCTCATGGGTTTCGAGGGAGCGGTCGCCTACGCCCTCGGCGAGCGCACCGAGGCCACGACACAGCCCGCCGGTAGCAGTGCGACGGGCCTGACCAAGCGGGAGCAAGAGGTCGCAGAGCTGGTAACGCAGGGCCTCACCAACAAGGCCATCGCCGCCAAGCTGGTGATATCGCCGCGCACCGCGCAGGGCCATGTGGAACACATTCTGACCAAGCTCGGGTTCACCTCACGAACACAGATCGCGGGTTGGGTCCTGGAGCACGCGCAGGACAAGCGCGGCTGACCGGTACGGCGTCGCCGTTCTGGCCAGCACGCCGCGTGCAGCTTCTTGTAACCTCGTTCCCAGGCCCCTCATACGGGGCGATGCGAACTGGGGAAGGTGGACGCGGATGCCGAGCCCCGACAAGGAGGCCACTGTTCGGTTGACGTCCGAACAAATCATCGAGCGGCTGGTCGACGCGGCGACGACTCTGCTCGCAGAGGCGGGCCCATCCGAGATCAAAGCACGGTCGGTCGCTGAAGCGGCGCAGGTGTCCACGATGTCCGTCTATTACCATCTCGGGGGCCTGCCTGAGCTGCTTCAGGCCGTAGTCGACAGAGGCTTCCGAGATCTCGCCCTTGCCTTCGAGTCGGTACCCGCCAGCGACGATCCCGCCGCGGATCTCTTCGGTATTGCGTTGGCCTGCCGACAACTGGCCCAGGCCAATCCGCATCTCTACGACCTGATGTTCGGCCTCGCGACGCGCCGTGGATACCGTCAGCTCAGACCAGCCCGCTCGGGTGCCGCTGCCCAGTCCGAGGCGTTTCGGACTGCGTATTCGCTTCTGGTCGGCCGATGTGCCCGATTCGTAGGAAGCGGCCGCATCCGCGGCGGCGAGAATCCGGAAGTGATCGCCACGCAGCTCTGGAGCTGCGTGCACGGATTCGTCACCCTGGAGTTGGGCGGTCACTTCGCCCAGTTCCCTGATCCGGTCGCTCAGGTCCTGCAACCGACAATGGTGAACTTGCTGGTGGGACTGGGCGATACCGCGGAGTCGGCACAGTCTTCGCTTGTGAATGCACTCCTCGCGAATTCGCGCGAGTCGGACCGCAGCGCCGCGGATCCACAGGCGAGAGGGTAACCAGCAGCAGAACCGTGATCAACTGCGTGAGCGTCCAGTGCTTGCCGCTCCGGTCCGATTCAGCTGGCCAAGTCATCAATTGTCGACGTAGAGTGCGGGTTCAGGGTGTCCGTTTCCGCCTGCATCTCGACACTGGCAATGCCGAAGCACTCCCGATAGTCGCTGGGCGACATCGACAGGAACTTTCGGAACTCGCGACCGAAATGGCTTGCGTCGTAAAACCCCCAGCGGTGGGCAATAGACCCGATCGGAATGTCAGTGGCGACCACGTCGCGGCGTGCGCTGGCGAGTCTCTGCATGCGTACAACCGACCCGACGGTGTCGCCCGTGAGGGAGAAGGCGCGATGGACCGTGCGGCTCGAGACGTTGAACGCTCTGGCCATGTCAGCGACGCGGATCGGGCCGCTCCGAAGGTGCTGCTTGATCCACTGATCGAGCTGTGATCGGAGGGCGGGCAGGAGCGTAGGACCGTCGCATGCCGCACGGGTGCTGCTCCGGATCACCCCGGCCACCAGCGTGAGCAGCGCCTCTCGGGCCGCCTCTGCGTCTGCGGCGTCCATGGACGACACGTGCGAACCCATGCTTTCTACGAAACCGATCAGGACTCGCGCCAGCGGGCGGGATTGATCGAGCATCACACAATCGGGGATCGAACCGCCGGTGTCGTATGACGCCAGTGCGGACAGGGGGATGATTACACTGCGTTTCCGGAGGCCGGGCGATACGGTGGAGTTGTACGCCACTCGACCCGTCGAGATGAGGCCGGTTCCAGGTTCGATGCGAGCGGAACCCGATTGCAGTTCGAAGTGTTGAGTACCGGAGGATGCTGTGAGCAGCATCAGCACCTCGGTGTCCGACGTTTCGATCAATCGCTTCGTGCGACTCACTTTCAGTGCGGGGCAATCCCACTTAGTGACTTTGATGTCGCTGAGATCGAGAGATCGTAGTAATCCGTGGCCTTCGCCCTCTGCGTCGGACGAAATATCGATTCCCATCGGCACGAGCCGCCCCGCCATCGCGTTCTCCCAAGCCGACCGGCGGTCCCGACGCTCGACTTGGCGGAGGTCGAGCGTCGGGACCGAGTCGTCTTTCATGACGCTGTGCTTCAGCGGCCTCGAACGAGGAGGTCGGTCCGTCCAGCGTTCTTCAGCAGCATGACGCACTTCCGAAACAGCTGTATGGCCGCCGGAAAGGCTCTGAGCGAGCTCGGCATACCCCGGACGGTCATTGGGCCTGCGGTCACACGACCGAGAAGTTCCGGCGCTGCGTGGAGTAGACATGTGATCGATTCCAATCCTGATGGCCGTGGCGCGACCGGACGGCAACGAGGTTGCTCGCAGTCCATAATGAAAGTTGTAACGAAGTTAGGAACACGCTACGCGGTGGACTTTCCTGTGGCAAGGGTCACATTGATGTGCCAATTTCGCGAGTCTCCTGCAGGTCGCGCGACGTGCAGCAGAACACCGCGACGTCCGTCGCCATCGTCAACCGCGCCGACTGAGCGCGGATGCGCCAGCATAGACCGAAGCCACTCCTGCACAGCGGTTTGCGAGGCGTCAGCTGCCTCCCGCCGGCTCGGCGTGACCATGGCCGACCGCAAGTGCATGCATGAGACCTACGACTACCATTCCTGAACTCGCGACCCGAAATAGCTGGCGGCAATCATCCTCAACGGTGGGAATGGAACGTCCGTGGCGACCACATCGCGGCGTGCACGGCCCGCCGGTCTCGACGCTCGACCTGGCGGAGGTCGAGCGTCGAGACCCAGTCGTCTTTCACGATGTTGCGTTCTATCGTTCAGGCGGCGTCACTTAACGAGCAGGTCCGTCCGTCCATCTTTCTTCAGCAGCTCGATGTAAGTCGGGAAAAGCTTCGTTTGCGCGTTAATCGCTTTGGCCACGATTTTCATGTTCCCTTCCATGCCGATGTCGCCCCTCATCACAGCCATGGTCAGATTGAGGTCGCCCTGCCAGAAGCGGTTCGCATATTCGCCGGTCATCCGGAAGGTGCAATCTGCGTTGCCGTCCGCTGCGCCGGGAACGGCGGTCAGGTTCGGCATGTCGATGATCATGGAGCCGTCGGGTTCGGTGGTGAGGATCTCGAAGACACCCGGGATGTTCGAGAGCTTCTCGAGGAGGATCGGGTCGCTCTTAGCCTGTTCGAAAGCCAAGCCGATGTACTTGTATAGTTCCTCGGCGGTCGGTGTTGCGGACATCTGTTGGTTGTTCCTCTCGTGACGGCCGTGGCACGACCGGGGCGGCAACAAAGTTGCCCCTCCTTTAAAGCGGGCACTGTGACGAACCAAAGTATGTGGTCTGTGTCGCAACTTAGGCTACGAGCGGAACGTGGTGCTCAATAGGACCAGGACGCCCGGTGGCGGTATTCCCACGCCACGCCAGCCAGTTGCTTTGGCGACAACTTCCAGGAGACGATCTCGAGGGTGTTTGCACCCTATTTCTTCCTTCGGGAGTGTGAAATAACCTCCATGACAACGGTTCCGGATATCTTAGTGGTCTGATTCGTTAATTCGTCGGGGGTTGTTGCCAGGCGGTCGGGTCGGCGAGGTAGAGCCCGCAGGCGCAGTCGAGGGCGTCCTCGGGGGTGCCTGCGAAGTCGCCGCTGGGCAGGATCGAGTCCTGGTACTTGCCGCTGCTGGCGAGGTGGATCGCGAATCCCCACGAGCGGGCCGATCCTCCGTAACGCAGCCGCATCAGCGGTAGGACGGTGCCGTCCGGCAGTGTCGCATCGACGTAGGCGAAGGATCCTCGAAATCGGGCGTCGACGTCACGCAGTTGCGGCCAGCGGGCGCGAGCATGGTCGAACAACCGAAGGCGCAGCGAGTTCTTCGTCGATTCCGGTGGTGTCGGCACAGTGTTCATCGTGCCCGATGACCACCCGTGTCGGTCGCCAACCTCGGGGGTGTCGCACGCGAAGGCTGGGGCATGTGTGGTGAATGTGACCTGATGGTGCTGCTGTGGTGATGGTCAGTCCGTTCCAGGTCGCGTTGGACGACGTCGACCGCGTCGAGCTCGAGCGGCGGGTGCGGGCGGGCAACACCCCGCACAAGGTGGTGCTGCGCGCGGTGATCGTGTTGCTGGCCGCCGACGGCGCCTCGAACGCGGCCATCGCCGACGAACTCGGCATCTGTGTCGATACCGCCCGCAAGTGGCGGGCCCGGTTCTGCGCCAAGGGCATCAAGGGATTGGCCGACGCGCCCCGTTCGGGGCGCCCACCGGTGTACACCCCTGCAGAGGTGGCCCGGGTCAAGGCGTGGGCGTGCGAGTTGCCGGCCGAGCACCAGCTGCCCCTGTCGCGGTGGAGCGCCCCGGAACTGGCCCGCCAGTTGCTGACCGACGGTATCAGCGCCTCGGTGTCGACGGTGCGCCGCTGGCTCACGCAGGACACCCTCAAACCCTGGCAGTACCAGTCGTGGATCTTCATCCGGGATCCACAGTTCGAGACCAAAGCCGCTGTCGTCCTCGATCTGTATGCCCGCAGGTACGACGGCATCGAGCTGGGCGCGGACGAGTACGTGATCTCCGCGGACGAAAAACCCTCCATCCAGGCCCGTCGCCGTTGCCATGACACCCAGCCGGCCGGCAAAGGCCGTCCGATGCGAGTCAATCACGACTACCGCCGCGGTGGGGCGTTGGCGTATCTCGCGGCCTACGACGTCCACCACGCCCGGGTGTTCGGTCGATGCGAACAGTCCACCGGCATAGTGCCGTTCACCGCCCTGGTCGATCAGGTCATGACCTGCGAGCCCTATGCGTCGGCGCAACGCGTGTTCTGGATCGTCGACAACGGATCCTCGCACCGGGGCCGGGCCGCGATCGATCGGCTGTCCGCGAGGTATCCGAACGCGGTGATGGTGCACACCCCGGTGCACGCGTCGTGGCTCAATCAGGTCGAGATCTACTTTTCTATAATCCAACGCAAAGTGCTCTCACCCAACGATTTCGAAGACCTCGATGCTGTCGAACGGCGCCTACTCACCTTCGAGGAACGGTACAACGCCACCGCCGTGCCGTTCAAGTGGCGCTACACGATCACCGACCTGCACCGGCACCTCGAACGACTCGACCACCACGATCGAACCCTGCAAGCGGCATGACCCCCGACAAATTAACGAATCAGACCACTAAGGGCCAACCGCCGCCGGTTGGCCCACCGCACGGGAAAGATTGGCGAATAGGAATTTCGCGAAGATGTGCTCCCCGATCACCGCAGTGCGCGTGGTTTTCGGAGCTCTCGTACTGGAACCCGCTTACGCGATCGACATCAGTGCAATGAACCGGAGAACCGTAATCGGGTGTGTGATCAATCCCTTGACGATGAGCTCTTGGCGGAGGATTGCGCGGATTACAGCCATACCTTGCCTGCTGAAGAAGCCTGTCGGGATCAGTCCGCCCGCCCGCATCTTCAGTTGGGACACGGCCATAAGCTGATCGCCCGTCGTGTCGATCACAGTGACACTGGGTAGCCCGGCTATATCGTTCAGGACCAAGGCCTTATCGGATCCGAAGAGAATTGTGCATGCTGTTCCGGATCCGCCTTCGCGTAATGCAATCGGCCGTGCAATTCTACCGGCTGTCTTGCGCCGTCCCGGGAAACTGTCAAAATTCTCTTGGAGTAGTATTCCAGTCAACGATGCCAAGCCGTTGGGATCACCATCAGCGTAAAATGTACACTTGTACAGGTCTTTGGTTGCTTGTGTCATGCGGGGAGCCTTTGCAGAGTTGATTTAGCTGGCCAAGTCGTTCATGGTCGATGCAAAGCGCGGATTCAGCGTTTCCATCTCGGAATGCTTGTCGACGTGGGAGATCCCAAAACTGTACCGATAGTCGCTCGGCGACATGGACAAGAAAGTTTTGAACTCGCGACCGAAATGGCTGGCGCCGTAGTATCCCCAACGGTGAGCAATGGACCCGATCGGGAGATTGGTGGCGACTACATCGCGGCGTGCGCCGGCGAGTCTTTGCGTACGAACGACCGATCTGACGGTGTCTCCAGTCAGGGAGAAGGCGCGATGCACTGTGCGGCTCGAGACATTGAACGCCTTGGCCATGTCGACCACGCGGATCGGGCCACCGCGCAGGTGTTCCTTGATCCACCATTCGAGCTGTGATCGCAGGGCCGGGAGCAGGGCCGGTCCGTCGTACGCCGCGCGGGTGTTGCTGCGGATCACCCCCGCCACGAGCGTGAGCAGCGCGTCGCGCGCGGCGTCGACCTCGGCGGGGTCCATGCACGTGATGTGTGTGCTCATGCTGTCCACGAAGCTGATCAGCAGGCGCGCCAGCGGACGAGATTGGTCGAGCATCAGGCAGTCGGGGATCGCGCCGCCGGTGTCATAAGGGGCGAGGGCAGCGAACGGGATGACCACGCTCCGCTTCCGGAGCACGCTCGACACAGTGGAGGAGTACGCCACTCGAGTCGTCGAAATGCGGGCGGTCCCGGCTTCCATGCGCGCGGTTCCCGAATCCAATTCGAAGACTTGACTGCCCGCCGACGCGGTGAGGAGCATCAGCGCCTCAGTGTCCGTCGTCTCGACCAGTCGCTTCGTGCGGACGAGTTTCAGCTCGGGGCACTCCCATTGGGTCACCTTGATATCGCTGACGTCGAGGGATCGGAACATCCCGTGGTTGTCCTCGTCCGAGTCGGCCGAGAGGTGGACGCCCATCGGCACCAGCCGGCTCGCCATCGCTCGCTCCCACGCTGCCCGCCGGTCCCGACGCTCGACCTGGCGAAGGTCGAGCGTCGGGACCGAATCGTCCGTCACGACGCCGTGTTCCATCGTTCGAACGGCACCATTAAACGAGTAGGTCCGCTCGGCCGGCGTCCGTCAGCAGCTTGATGTAGGTCGGGAACAGTTCCTTGGCTGCCGGAATGGCCTTGGCCAATGTGCCCATCTTCCCCTCGATGCCGATCGCGCCCGACGTCACGGACAAGAGGAGATTCAGGTCGCCCTGCCAGAAGCGGTTCGCGAATTCACCGGTCATGCGGAGGGTGCAGTCCGACTCAGCGTCGGCGCTCCCCTGGACGGCGGTCATGCGCGGGATGTCGATGATCACGACGCCGTTGGGCTCGGTGGTGACTACCTTGAGTACCCCCTCGGTGCTCGAAAGCTTCTCGACGAGCTTCGGGTCACTTTTGGCTTGTTCAAATGTCAGTCCGATGAACTTGTACAGGTCCTCGGCGCTGGGGGATGGGGACATTCTTGTGATTCCTCTCGTGACGGCCGTGGCACGACCGGGTGGCAACAACGTTGCCTGTGAACTCTCAGTGAAAGGTTCGGATGTGTTGACGCGGTTGCGTAGTCGAAATGTCCGGCGGTATCTGCGCAGACGCCCACTTTCGATGCGGCTCCAGCCGCTAGACCATCTCCCACTCGACGGCGGCGTTCAGGCGCGCCCATTCCCGCTCTGCGTCCGAATCTCCGGGTGGAGGCTTGATCCCATTGGTCCGCCACAGTTGGATCGGGGTTTCATCGATATGGATCTCCCAGCGGAAACCGCGGTCCTTGACGTGGGGTGCGATTGCGTCCTCGAAAGCGGCCATGGTCATATCCCGGAAGTCGTCCGACTCCGGCATACGGCGGGCAATGTGATCGATCGTGATGCGGACGAAATCGTTCGCCGGTTCCCCGCCGATCCAGATGGAGTCGACCGGCTGGTCGTGAAACACGACCACGACGTAGAACCGCGGCAGCCCCGCGAAGTCCACGTAGGTGTCGGTGATCGCGTCCGTGAACGCCTTCTTCTGTTCCTTGCTGTACGCACCTTCGGGCACGTAAATCTTCCACATCGGCATGTCGTTCTCCCTGTCCTTCGAAGCTGGCAGCCTGGCCATCGGTGTGGTCTAAGCCACAACCAAGATTACGAACGCCACGTCCCCGTCAATAGGACCAGGGCGACGGGTGACGGTATTTCTACGCCCGAGAACCGCGCCGACGAGGTATGCCAATAACGCGCACAACGGCCGGTCCAGGCGAACTTGCCCGGATCCGGCCGTCGAAGAACCGTTTATTATTTCGGTGTAAGCACGTCGGCAATGTGGCCGGCGTCTCGTTGATTCATGCTGCGCGAGAGAGTGATACCGCCAACTCGGACGTCGATCATGCAAACCTTGTCGTGTCGAGAAGGCTTGCGGTGCAGGCGTGGATCGAGAGTCACCTTCACGCGGAAGTCAGTAGAGAGACTCGAGGAGCGCAGCGTCGTACGGATCGGCATCGTTCAGGCGACCCGCGAACGCTTTGCGAGCCCACTCGGGGTCGGCGATCAGCGCGCGGCCGACTGCAACGAGGTCGAATTCATCGCGTTCAGCACGGTCGAGCAGTTCAGCGATGTCCGCGACCGCAGACTTCGTTGGCCTGCCATCAGGCCCGGCGAACTCCTTGTCCAGACCGACGGAACCGACCGTAACTGATGCTTTACCCGTGAGCTTCTTGGCCCAGCCGGAGAGATTCAGGTCGCTGCCTTCGAACTCCGGAAGCCAGTACCGGCGAGTAGAAGCGTGGAAAACATCGACACCGGCGTCGGCCAGCGGCGCCAAGATTGCCTCCAGTTCCGTGGGAGTATGGGCGATACGCGCGTCGAACTGTCCCGACTTCCACTGCGACAGCCGGAAGAAAATAGGGAAACCGGGTGTGACTGCCGCCCGGACGGCCTCGACGACCTCGGCGGCGAACCGCACCCTGGATGCGAGGTCGCCGCCATAGGCATCGGTACGCCGATTGGTCCGTTCCCAAAGGAATTGGTCAACGAGGTAGCCGTGGGCACCGTGCAGTTCCAGACCGTCGAATCCTAGGTCCTGGGCGGCCGCAGCCGCGGTGGCGAAGCTTCCGATGACGTCATCGATATCAGCGGCACTGAGTGCAATTCCGTGGGGCACACCATCGAGGGCCAAACCGGAAGGACCCACGGGCGGCGCCGTACTGATGGGGCCAGCCCCTTCGGTGCGAGTAGAGCCCACGTGCCAAAGTTGGGGAATTATCCTTCCTCCGGCCTGATGCACAGCCGACACCACATTCCGCCAACCGGCGAGGGCTTCGCCGCCCCAGAAGCGTGGGACCCGCTCGCTAGTGCCTGATGAGGCGTGCTGCACCAACGTCCCCTCGGTGATGATCAGGCCGACCTCCGCGGCAGCGCGACGCGCGTAATACTGGGCCACGTCATCGCCGGGGACTCCGCCCGGCGAGAAGTACCGCGTCAGCGGCGCCATGACGATGCGGTTGGGTACTACCAGGTCACCAACACTGAAGGGGCGCCCGAGAACCTGCGCTGTCCGCACGACACCTGGGGTTGTGGTCACGTCTTTCCTCCTGAGAATCCGAAGATGCCGGCTAGGCATGCAAGAAATGACCGTATCAGTTTTGATCCTTTCACGCCTTGGCGCCATTTCATCGCCCCACCTCACGAGCGACTATGCACCCTCGCTGTCTCGGCGCATTACGATTCGGAGGTTCGGGCCCGCTGACGGGCCCTGTGCGCACGCAGGTTTTCCGGGTTTCCGCACAGCTTGGCGGAATGCCACACCGCACTGTTATTGCGCGAGGAATCGTAGAAAGCCGCCCCGCAGCGCGCATTTCGGCAGACCTTGAGTCGGCGCCACGCGCCCGCCTGTTGGGCCTGGAAGACCTCGAGCAAGACCACAGCGGCGAAGTACCGCCACCCTTGACCGCGGGGCTCGAGAACCGCGTGTCCACCGCGATCGAGCCGTAAGGCCGCCGCCGCGACATGAACTGCCGGTGCGTCGTGGCCACCGCCGCCAACGCGCGGCTCGAGTAGCCGCAGCAATTCGGAGCGCAGCCCGACGAGTTCCTCCAGGTCATGGGCGTCGAGACGGACCGGCGCAGCCGACTGCCCTGATCGCGCCGCCCAGGTCGCCAGCGCTCGATCGAGCCAGGCCTGCGCGTCAGAAAGGCTGCCGAGTAGGTCGATTTCTCGCGGGCGTCCGGTCGAGATCGTGTTGACGAAGTCGTGCACCAGCGCCAACCCGGCCGGCGCCGGCGCAATCTCGTACCGCGCGCAGGCAGACCACGTCATGGCTGAGCCTTCTCCGGGTTTTTGTTCCATTGACATGACTGTAATCGGTTAGGCCACTCGTTCGATACCCCATCGAAACGACGCTTTCTCGCCCTGCGCTCTTGACGGTCTGGTCTAGACGCCCTAGTCTAGGGTGCATTCGGTCGGGCGGGGATTGCAGTACACCGTCCCCCGCGCGGCGGCGCACTTCGAATGCCGAACGCGTGGACATCGACACCGGCTCCGTGCACTCCATCGGCCGCGCGGCCGCAGTTTCGGCAAATGTGGAGGTCCACCGCCAGCCGCACCATATTTGCGCACCAAACCTCGAAGGAACAAGATGTCCCTCATTACCGATACGGTTTATCCCGGCATTCGCCTGTTGACAATCGACAGACCAGCCAAACGCAACGCCTTCGACATCGAAACCTATGTTGCACTGGCCGAGGGCATTGTGGAGGCCGACCGCGACCACGAAGTACGCGTCATCGTCATTACGGGTAGTGGTGGCGTTTTCACCGCCGGCAATGATCTTGTCGATTTTCGGGATCAGCCCGATTCGATGGCCGCATTCGATCTTCTGCGTACGTTGGTCGCGACAGAGAAACCGATTGTCGCGGCAGTCGAGGGATTTGCGGTCGGCATCGGGGCGAGCATGCTCCTGCACTGCGACTTAGCTTTCGCGGGCAATTCGACCGTCTTTTCGCTGCCGTTTGTCACTCTAGGACTGACCCCTGAAGGCGCCACAACGCTTGTGTTGCCCCGTATCGCCGGTGTCAAGCTGGCCACCGAGTTGCTGATGCTCGGGAAGAAATTCACCTCGAAGCGGGCAGAAGAGGCCGGCCTCATCAACCGCGCAGTCGCCGACGGGACCGCACTCGCTGCTGCCCTCGAGACCGCAACCTCTCTTCAAGAACTGCCCACCGAATCGGTGCGGATCACCAAACGCCTTCTCCATCGCGACCGACTCGAGGTCCTCCAGGTAATCGACGAGGAAGCAGAGTTTTTCCGAAAACGTTGCCATTCAACAGAAGCCAAGGCTGCAATTGCACATTTCCTCAATTGATTCGTGGCCGGCTCCCCCGGCGGCGATAAACAAAGGCCTGTCGGCCCAACACTCGGGCGGCGCAGAGCCGACGGGCCGCGTCATGGCCGATCTCTATTTCAGTTAGCCGCGTTGCCGATATCGGAAAACCCGAACCGGCGACGTTCGTCCCGCCAACAACAGCTCGCCCCTGGGTGGGCCGCATTTCAGTCCAACAGAAGGAGCGAAGAGAATGCCTGAATCGACGATCGAAGCCGGCGTGAAGTCCAGCACTGTCACCACCGAGGTACGCGGAAACGTGCTGTTGATCGGCCTGAATCGGCCCGACAAGAAGAATGCGTTGACCGGAGAGATGTTCTCGGCCCTGGCCGACGCGTACAAGCGTTACGACAGCGATGACGATCTGCGCTGTGCCGTGTTGTACGGCGAGGGCGGGGTCTTCTGCGCCGGCGCGGATATGACGCAGCTGAAGGAACTCGTCGAAAGCGGCGCGCTGGTCTACAACGAAGGAGAGTACGACCCCTTCGGAATGGAGGGTTCTCGGTTGTCGAAGCCGTTGATTTCCGCTGTTCATGGCATGTGCTTCGCGGGTGGACTCGAGCTCGCTCTCGCTGGTGAGTTCATCGTCGCCGCCGAGGGCACGCTGTTCGGCCAGCCAGAGGTTCTGCGCGGTGTCTTTGCGTTCGGCGGTGGGGCGGCGCGATGGGCCGAGCGTGTCGGCTATGCCAATGCGCAGCGGTACCTGCTCACCGGCAATCACTTGGATTCGACCGAAGCGTTCCGGATCGGCTTGGTGCAAGAGGTCGTTCCGGCGGCCGAACTCTTCGATCGCGCCCTCGGGTTGGCCAATGAGATCGCAGCAGCGGCGCCAATGGGAGTGCATCACTCGCTGGCCGTGTCCCGCATTGCAGCCGCTGAGGGAACTACGGCCGCACTCAAGGCAGTTCCTCAGCTGCGGTCCGAGGTCGTCGGAAGCAGCGATGCCGCCGAAGGCGTCGCGTCGTTCCTGGAGCGCCGGGCCGGCGTCTACACCGGCAACTGAGTCGGAACGCACCGGCCGACAACATCAACATCTAAGGACAGAAGAATCATGAGAGAAGCAGCAATCGTCTCGACGGCGCGTACACCCATCGGAAAGGCGTATCGCGGCGCGTTCAACAATACTCATAGTGCGACGTTGGGCGGGCACGCCGTCGAGCACGCGCTGAAGAAGGCCGGACTCGAGCCCTCTCGCGTCCAGGACGTCGTGATGGGAGCCGCCCTCACGACGGGAGTGCAGAGCGGTGATATCGCGCGTCAGGTCGCCATCCGCGCCGGAATCCCCGTCACTACACCGGCAATCACCGTCAGCAAGTTCTGCACGTCGGGGTTGGAAGCGATTGTCGCGGGTTCCTACCGGGTGCTCCAGGAGGGGCTCGATGTAGTCGCCGCCGGTGGCGTCGAATCGATCAGCCAGATTCAGGTCCCGGGCTACGAGTTCATGATCGAAGAGCCGTGGATCAGGCAGAACAAGCCCGACTACTACATGCACATGATCGAAACGGCCGAGGTGGTCTACGATCGCTACGGCGTGAGCCGGGAGTCTCAGGACGAGTTTTCGTTCCAGAGCCAGCAACGTACAGCCGCCGCTCAGGCCGCCGGTCTGCTGGACGACGAAATCGTTCCGATGGAATCGGTCAAGCGAGTCGTCAACAAGGAAACTGGCGAGGAATCGTTCACTACGGTCACCCTCGCACACGATGAAGGCAACCGGCCCAGCACCACATTGGAGGGCCTGCAGGCCCTGAAGCCGGTGATGCGTGCCGATGGGTGTGTCACAGCGGGTAACGCCAGCCAGCTCTCCGATGGTGCGTCGGCGGTTATCGTGATGAATCGCGATACCGCGGAGAAAGAAGGTATCGAGCCGCTCGGATACTTCCGTGGCTACACCAGTGTCGGCGTCGAACCCGACGAGATGGGCATCGCGCCGGTATACGCGGTACCGGCGTTGTTGGATCGGTTCGGCCTGAGCGTCAACGATATCGGTCTGTGGGAGCTCAACGAGGCCTTCGCGGTTCAGGCGGTCTACTGCCGTGACAAGCTGGGCATCCCCGACGAACTTCTCAACGTGAACGGTGGCGCCATTTCGATCGGCCATCCCTACGGCATGAGCGGAGCCCGCATGGCGGGACACGCCCTGATCGAGGGCAAGCGGCGCGGCGCGAAGTACGTCGTCGTGACGATGTGCGCCGCGACCGGCCTGGGTGGTGCCGGCCTGTTCGAGGTTGCCCTGTAATCGGCACGTAGCCGGACCAAGACGTGGCCGACCGGCCGCACTGAGTCTCGCGGCGATCCGGCTCTCGACCCGCCGGATAGCCGCGAACCCAAGCCCCGCGCTCTCCGCAGTACGGGAAGGTCGGGAACGTGATTTTCACACCGTCCGCGGGGACCTGACCATCTTTGTCTAGACTGGATGGTCTAGGTGTTTTCGATCAGGACAGGTGGGTGCCACTATGCGGGAGTCGACGAAAAAGCGCGACAGTGGGAAATCTGAAGGCGAGCGGCGTAACCGCAAAGACCTCCCGCACAAAGAACGACTGCTCCGACAGGGGACGAGCCAGTTTTATGCCAGTGGTTTCAGTGGCACCACTGTCGATGCCCTACTCCACGCGACTGGCGTGCCGAAGGGATCGTTCTACCACCATTTCGGGTCCAAAGAGGCGTTCGGCCGAGCTGTGCTGGAGCGATACTGTCACTTCCAGATGGACTTGCTCGCCTCCTGGGCAGCTCGCCCCGGACTCGGCACGGTGGAGAAACTGACCGGCTATTTCGACGCAATGGCTGATGGTTTCATCGCCTCCGGGTTTCAACGGGCATGCTTGGTCGGAAAATTCTCCACCGAAGTAGCCGCCACCTCCGAAACCTTTCGGCACCACCTCGACGAGGACCTTCGAAACTGGCACTCCGCATTGTCCGACATCCTCACCACAGGCCAAGCCGAAGGAGACGTTCGCGTCGACCGGTCTCCCAACGAACTGGCCGACGCACTCCTCGCCCTGATTCAGGGCGCATTCGTGGTCGCGTTGTCGACGCGCAATGCCGCGTCACTACGGTCAGTCTGCGCGACCATCCCAGTAATCATCACCTGAGTGCAGATCGTTCGTTGCAGCTGGCGTCCACTACTCTCACGCGAATCGTGCACCGGATCGTCGTACCGGTCGACGGCGGGGTAGGTCACCTCTGCCGGAAGCCGCCCCTGCGAGCCCGATGCCGTCACCCGCGCCACGCCCGGAGCGGGCATGGGCGATATCCTCACCGGTCGGCCTACCACCTTCGGTACCAGCCAGCACATGCGGTGGTCAGCAAACCCAGCAGAAGCAGCACATTCCTCCTGTCCCCCTTATCTTGTCAGCACGGACCTGTCTGGCCGACCAGGCGACGGGCGTCGGCGAACATGGCCTCGATCTCGCTTTGATCTCCGCGGTGCTTATCGCACCGCTGCTGCGCCGCATCGGCCGCCGCGTGGAGATCGAAGACGCCGGATCATCGAGGCTGTGCTCATGCCGACGTTGCCGCCTGAAAGAAATACATCCGACAGCGTTCCATAGCGGCAGTTCCAAAACTAGCTGCGCCGCTACACTTTCAGTCAGCGCGACAGTGCCTTACTGCGGCACCGTCGGTATGGTCAGCCCCTCGCCGGGCTCGGACTCAACGTTGCCATTCGCACCGACGAATTCACTCCTACCGGCGCCGTCGTCCTTGGCGTCGGTGACGGCATCACCATCGTCTCCGAGCCCGCGGCCGAATGGCAGGAATGCCTCGACAAAAGCCCAGTCCATCACCCTCGCCAACAATCTGACCCGTACACTCGCACCCAATGTGACCGAACGGCCACTGCACCTTCGCGCACATCGTGACCGTCGGCTGAACAGCCCGAGTCGAATGTCGGGTAGCGGGGCGTCGCATCAATGCTGGCGACCGAGTCGCTGCCGGTGCTGGAGGCATTGACGCCTTCGACGAATCGCCTCTACCACAACATATTAGCCGTTGGCGACCTCGGAATGCGACGTGGCCCCGAACGCCGTTGCAGTGGCATCTCGCACGATGTGTTCCCGCGGCGCCGATCTGCCCTGTTCTGCAGCGATCTCGGCGAGTGAGGTCATGGTCACCCCGGGCAGCCCGCATGCAGTGAACTTGGTGAATTCGTCAAGATCCGGGGAGATGTTGAGCGCGAATCCGTGACTTGTTACACGGTCACGGATTCGCATTCCGATCGATGCGAGCTTTTCGTGCCGCGGCGTCCACACCCCGACCAGGCTCTGAGCCCCTGCCGGAGTGTCGTGCCGCACGGATTCGAACCCGAGTGAATCCAGGGCGCGAATAAGCCCCTGCTCCGTCCAGCGCACAATATCACCCGGACCACCGTTCTTCTTCAGCCTCATCACCAGATAACCCATCAGCTGACCGGGACCGTGGTACGTCGCCTGTCCGCCGCGGTCGACTTCCACCAGCGGGATTGGAGAGTCGGCTCGTGGCAACTCCTGCTTGGGCGTTCAAAAATACAAGTCGGTCACAGATCTTGCCCGCACGACGGTCCTGCACCCATTCCCGCATCGCCCCGACGGCCTCGATGTAGGGCACCTCTCCCAGATCGATGCGTTCCAGCGGATGCTGCGCCGCCGATTGCTTACTGCCTGACATGTAGATTGATCCTCTCGCGAAATTGAGGCCGACGGGCCGTCCATAGTTGCAGTGGGTGGTGCGGGGAGGGGTGTGCCGTCAAGGCACTGCGGGTCACAACGTTACAGGCGCCGCACGAGGGGCACAGCGAAGCGGATGGGTCTTCCGCGTGGAGGACCGGAGCACCACCAACATCCGACGACGACAAGAACCCGTCTGCTCCGCAACTTGTTCAATCCGATGCAGGAGTCGTGTGATCCACCCATGACACCTGGGACGGTGGCCTGGTAAGGCTCTGCATCCATCCGTCATGCGGGTCGACCCAATTACGGCATGCGGTCCGGCCACCACCGAGCCGTCGGAGGTCGGACTCCGCGCAGACGCTTGTCGTGGGAGACCGCCGGCCGCGGCGATCACGCGTTGGGCAATCTGCTCGTCCCGTGAGGAATGATTCGACACCAGCGGCATCGAGAAGTGTGCTGGCGGTCGCTACAACGAGCTCAGTCAGCCGCCACTTTCTGCAGGCGAGGATTGTTCTCCAGCGCCCACCGCACGGTCTTCGGCCGACGCCCGAGCAGGGTTTCCAGCTGATCGGTGACGACGTCGTAACGTCCACCGGCTATCAGCTTGGTCAGGGTCTTCAGGTGCTCGGCAACATGCGGATATTCGGTCAAGGCACTGGCGACGAAGGTTTCGTTCCAGGCGTCCACTTCCTCAGGGATATAGGAGATCTGGCGTCTCAGCACAGCTGCGTAGTCCTCCGCAAAACCGTGCATGTCCTTCAGCTCCGGTCCGGTGAGTTCATAGGACTTCGAGACATGCGCCGCAGGGTCGACGAGGATTCGCACGCACACCTCCGCCACGTCATACCCGGCGACGGGCGCGATCCGCTGAAGACCGAAGGGGAGCCGCAGTTCACCGTTGCTCAGCGGACCCAGTGTCAACCAGGTCAGGATCGGATTCTCGACGAAGATGGTCGCCCGCACGTTGACGGTCGGGACACCGGACCAGTCCAGCACCTGCTCGGCGATCCAGTGGGCCCGATGCTGCGGTGACCAGTCCGTCACAAGTCCACCGAGCCACGAACGCCGTTCCTCGCTCGGTACGGTCATCTTCTCGAACGTCATGAAACCCTGCTCGAACTCGGAGATGTTGACGAAGACCTCGATGTCGCCCTGGGCCCGCGCCGCCGCAGCCATCAGTGTGACGGCATCGGTGTAGTACGGCGACAGGCTCATGCTGAAATAGATTCGCCGGCAGCCCTTCAGGGCAGCTGTCACGTCGGCGACGTTGAGTAGGTCGCCGACGAAGATGTCAGCCCCGGCCTGGCGCAGCGAGTGCGCGCGTTCGTCGTCCCGTCGCACGAACGCGCGCACCGGGTACCCCTGCTCGAGCATCATCTCGACCATCGTTCTGCTCACGCCACCGACTTCGCCGGCGGCTCCGGTGATCAGGATGGGATTGCGCTCTGACATTGATATGTCTCCTCTGACTGGTCTGCGGTGCCGCGTAGAGTCCCTGACTCTCACTGAAAACCGATCGGTTTCGACCCACCGTAAACCGATCGGTTTTTTGATGCAACCTACCACTGGCGGCATGAGGCAACCAGCCCCGCTCTGGGCCAGCGCGATGACGGCCGGATGCCACCTGCTCCGCAACCTTCAGTCCGCATTTGATTGCAGCTCAGAAGAACTCGCGACCGTGTGGGACGCCACGGAATCTGGCGAAACCTCGAAAACTCGTCGTCCGAAACCCTCGACCTCACCGACATCACACCCGTCGCTCCGCAGGAGGAGTTCGTCTCGACGAGGGGTCCGGTGGAACCCGCACGCCGCATCGAAACCGGCGATCACGTGATGACCATCGGAGTTGTCGCGCAGATAGAACGCAGCGACTCGGCATCCCGCGTCGACACCGCGACCACGATGCACCCAGAATCAGGGGCAGGAGTGCGTCCTTCGCACATCCGCGCCGTGGACCGCTATCGCGAAGGCGCTCGATGACCCGGCCGCCGTTACCCGTCAAACCAACCGGACGGGTCTACCAGGTAGCGCATCATCCACTTCTCTCGGCGAAATTACAAGGGTTAGTTTCTTCATGAGACTCATGTTACTGTCACCGCGTTGCGTGAAACAACTCACCTCGATGTGGAGCAGACCCCGATGGATACCAAGACCAAACCACCCTCAGTACCGCTGTCAGTCCGGCGAGGACAGCACCGGATACACGCCGAGGTTACGGACGGGCCAGGAGCACCACTGGTGCTCATGCACGGCTTTCCCGACAGCATGCATCTCTACGACCGCCTCATGCCGCACCTTGTCGGTCGCCGGCGCGTGGTGCGGTTCGACTTCCTCGGGTGGGGCGAGTCGGACAAACCGGCCGGTTACCCGTACACCGCGACCAACCAGGTGGGCGACATCGACGCGGTGGTGAAAAACTTGCCGGACGAGCGAGTGGTCCTGGTCGCACACGACGCATCCGGTCCGCCGGCCATCGACTGGGCACTACGGAATCCCGACCGGGTCGAGGAGCTCGTGCTGCTCAACACCTACTACGAATGGACGATCGGGCTTCGACGGCCACATGCCATCGTGCTGTACTCGACCCCGGGGCTCAACGTGATCGCCCGTAAACTGTCGACGATGCGTCCGGACCTCGAGCGGCGGCTCTTCCACTACCAGGTGGGCTCATTCATCCGCGACGGCGACGCCCGCGCCGAACTCGTCCCGCGGCTCTTCGAGCAGTTTCACGCCTCACGGCCGGCGTTCTGGCGGCACACCTCCGGCATGCTCGGCCAGGTCGCTTCCCGGCGGCTCAAAGCCCGCCAACTGCAGCACTTCCACCGACCCGTACGGATCATCTTCGGCGTCAGCGACCCCTTCCTCAATCCGCGGTTGGCGAAGCGGTTCGCCGGACAGTTCCCCAACAACAACCTGCATCTGATCGAGAACTCCGGGCACTACGTCCAGGTCGACGAGCCCGAACTGGTCGCCAACCTCATGACTGCCGAGTTTCGTCACGCAACCCTACCGGCGTAGAATCAGCGGATGCTCAACCGCACGTACGACGGCCAGGTGTGCTCGATCGCACGCACGCTCGAAGTGCTCGGCGAGCGATGGACACTGCTCATAGTCCGCGACGCGATGCTCGGCCTGCGCCGCTTCGACGAGTTCCAGCACAGCCTGGGCATCGCCCGCAACGTGCTCACCAACCGGCTCAAGCTGTTGGTCGAGGCGGGCGTCCTCGAACGCAGCGAGTATCAGCAGCGGCCGCCTCGCTTCGAGTACCGGCTCACCGCGGTCGGCCTCGAACTCTGCACGCCGGTGGTCGGGCTCATGCATTGGGGCGACCGGCACCTGGCGGGACCGGACGGCTTACCACGGCTCACCCGGCACCGTGCGTGCGGCGGTCAGCTGCACGCCGAGCTGGTCTGCGAGCAGTGCGGCGCAACTGTTGCCGACACCGACCTGGAACTGCCGCCGGGACCCGGACTACGAGCAGATCCCATCGCTGCCCGCTAGCTCGCAGGTAAGCGTGGCAGGGCATCCCAGCCAATCGCCAAACCAAAACTTCGAGTGCACGTTGACATCGGAAGAAGGTCGTCGCAAGGGCCCGCGACCTGCTCGCGGCGTAGATGGGCGTCGATCGCTGCCGGATCCCCGAGCAGGTCGACCGCACCGGTCGGCGACCGCAGACAGCCTTTCCAACGCGCCGCCGACTTCCTGCCGTAACAACGGCAGGACCTGCGCCAACGCGGCCGGCGGCCTCCGAGGGGTCGGTGGACAGTTCAGCCTCCGCCGCGGCCGAGGCGGTCTCCTGCTTCTGCCGTGCCCGCCAGGCCCGGACCCTGTCAGCGTCCGACGCGTACTCCCGGGGCCTACTGTCGTCGTGTCGGTTCTCGGGGGGCCCGATCTGGCGCGTTTCTCACATAGGCGGCGCGGCGTTGGCGCAGTTTCTCGCCTGGCGTGGCGCATGATGCCTCGGTCCTGGAGGAGAGGTTGCGCCAGTTGAGCCGTGCCGATGACGAGTTTGGCGGTGTTCGTCACCGGGTCCGGGGTGGAGCGTTGTCCGTGGGCCCCGTCGGCCATTCATGTTCCGGACATTGACGTATATAATTTGGCAAGCCGAACTTCGGCAGGTGATGAGGCTCATCGAGGTGCGAGATGTGATTGTCGACCGACCGGGGGCGGGTCGGTGAGCGCGCTGGTGCGCGGTCCGTTGCTGCTTGGTGGGGCGCTGGCGAGTTCGGCCGGGCTAGTATCGGGGGCGGGAAAGGCGATTCGTCTGCCATTGCCTGCCTCGGGATAGTCTGCGATTCACCTCGGGTCGGTTTCGGGTCCACAGGGTGGCCGTGTGGCGAATCCTGTGGTTGATTCGGGGACGGATCCGGTGGCTTCCTTGGTGGCGCGGATGTTCACGCCGCCGTTGCGGGAGCTGTACGCGGTGCTGGTGCGGGCGGGTGTGGTCGAGATCATCGACTGAACCTTCAATCCTTTTCGCCTCCCGACGACGTCGAGGGGACGACAGTGTGCGGTCGTTGGTTCCGCCGGTGCGGAGTAGTTCATCAACTGCGGTCATCGGTCTCACTTGCTCTCAGAAGGCCTGGTAGTCGCCACCTCCCGTGCGCGGATATTGCAGGCCCTCGCGGTGCTTGTCCAGGTCGGGTCGGGGCATCTGTCTGAAGCTCATGAAACAGTCCCCCCCCCGCACGGGAATAGCAACGTGCCAAGAACTTTGGGAAACCGGCGTCTCGCAGCAGCTGCGCTCGGGAGCGACGAGGACCGGTGGGATACCGCCCCGGTGGCCGATGCCACCGGTAGGTGAACGTCGCGGAGGGGCCGTCGACGGTGAGATCCTCGGCCGCAACCGCCAGTTAGCCGCGCATCACACGGGCAGCCGGTTGAGCTTACGCACCTGGCGGTCGAAAATGCGCGACGGAACCAAGCGGCGCATGATGCTGACGCGCCCGGCCATGCCTACGGGGTAGCGCATTTTCGGCTTGGAATCGGTCGACGCGGCGACGATCGCCTTGGCCACGAGGGCTGGGTCGTCGCCGCCCTTGATCTGATCCACCATGTACTGCTCGAAGACCTCACGCTGCTTGGCGTAGACCTGCAGGGGCATGTCGGCTCGCACGCTGTTCGCTTCGAAAGCCGTGTTTGTGTAAGCGGGTTCGACGAGCAGGGCTCGCACGTCGTACTCGCGGACCTCGTGGTCGACGGATTCTGAGTAGCCCTCGACGGCGTGCTTGGAGGCGACGTAGATCGCCATGTAGGGCTGAGGTATCAACCCGAGGAGCGACGAGATGTTGATGATGCGTCCGCTGCCCTGGGCGCGCATATGCGGTAACACGGCGTTCGTCATGCGGATGACGCCGAAGACGTTGATATCGAAGACAGTTTGGGCCGCGGTTATCGAATTCTCCTCGGCGGCGCCCGCCGAACCGATACCGGCGTTGTTGACCAGCACGTCGATTCGCCCGAACCGCTGGATTACCTGACCGACCGCCGCGGTGACCGAGTCGTCACTGGTCACGTCGAGGTCCAGGAAGGTCACACCTTTCACCGGGGCGAGTTGAGTGGTGGTGCGGCTGGTTCCGATCACCTCGAACCCTGCTTGGACAAGGGCGGCCGCAGCCGTTTTGCCGATGCCTGTTGCGCCGCCCGTCACGAGTGCTACCGGCCGATTTGTCGTCATCATGAACTCCTCACTCAGTGGATTGCATCGTCCCACTCCGGAACGACCAGTGATACATTAACGTATCACTTAGGCATGTAACCGCAACCATGCAGGATCTATTTCCTGCATATCCATAGCGATGGCGTATCGTCTATCGCATCTGGAAGATATGACCCACAGAATCAGGAGGCAGGCATGGCTCGAGCGCTGCGTGCGGATGCCGAGCGCAGTGTCCGCGCGATCCTGGAGGCGGCCGAGCAGGTGCTCGCCGAGGACGCTGGCGCGTCGATGGAGCAGATCGCCGAGGCGGCGGGGCTGACCAGGATCACGGTGCATCGCCGGTTCGCGAACCGGCAAGCGCTGCTTGAGGCGCTGTCCATCTCCGCCATGCAGCAGCTGCTCGAGGCCATCGACGAAGCCCGACCGAACTCCGCACCTGCGCTCGTCGCGCTGTACCGGGTGACCGCTAACGTCCTGCAGGTCAAGAGCGCGTGGCGGTTCACTCTCAGCCAAAACACGTCCCACAGCGAAGTGGCCGCAGCGCTCTGGGCCGACATCGAAGCCCACACCGTCGACCTTCTGGCCCGGGCGCAGCGTGAAGGACTCCTCGCTCCCGCAACGGATCTGGAGTGGACGCGTCAGGTGTACTACGCCCTGCTCAGTGAAGCCCTCAATAGACGAGGTACAGACCAGGATTCCTCGGCGCAGGATCCCGACGCCTTGGCCACACTTGTGATCGACACACTGCTGCATGGTGGCGGACCACACCACTGAGTGGGCCCTCGTACTGGCGCTATCCCACGGGGAGGACTCGGTGCGCGATCTTCATCGAATCTTTGTCGAACCAGTACTGCAGGCTTACCGCTGACCGGAAGGCTGTGCGATTGAGATGCTGAATTGCCTCACGGACACGACGATGATGAGCCGGCGAGCTCGGCGCGGCTAACAACAGTGGCATGCCGCCACAACCGCCGCAGGCGGGTCGCAGGCGGGGCAACCCACAATCGGCAGCGGTCGTGGTGGACGAGTTGCACCGTGGCCGCACCCAAGTCGAAGCCCGAGTGCGTATCCTCGCCGGGCGTGGGCGTGGGCTCCAGCGACTACAGCATCGGCTCCAACGCCGGTGGGCGAATGGAGACAGCGCCGTCGTCACCAAGACCGCACTTCGACGGCGGATCCGACTGCGCGTGTCCACTCAGGGAGCGATGTGCCTGCACGGTCACAGGTCAGTGGGCGTCGTAGAAGGCTTGCTCGATCACTGCCGGGATGCGGCCGCGGGAGGACAGCTTGTGCCCCTGCTCGAGCGCCCAGGCCCGGATCTTCTTCGTCTCGCCTGACGAGCGCCGCGCGGCGACCGGGGTGGCCGACCGATCCGAGCGGTGCTTGCGGCCACCCACTCGGGTGGAGTAGGCGATGTAGTACTCGAACGTCTCGCGAAGCTCTTTCGCGTGCTCGTCCTTCAGAGCGATGACGTACTCGACGCCGTCGACGGTGTAGCTGATGCTTTCGCCGTCCTCACCGAACACGGTGCCCTCGATGTCGTCGACCAGCTCCACCACGACCTTGCGCGCCACAGATCCACTCCTCGGTTCTTCGGTACGACCAGATGACAGTACTGGAAGAACCAGGTAGCCCCGACGAGCTCGGCAGGGCGGGAACGGACCGCGATTCGCCGCCCTGCCCCGCCACCTTCGGGTCCGAGGCCCCTCGGTGACGGTGTCCGACCACGCTCGACCAGCCGAATATTCAGCGGCTGTGGATGATTCCTAGTTTCCGGAACCTACCGGTGCCGAACCGCACAGGGTGTCTGACCCTCAGCCGGTGCGGGCAGTCACGCACATCGGGCACCGGGTGGTCTCGCCGACGACCCACCCATTGTGTCCACTGGATTGGATTACCTGCACAGTCATGTCACCCTCGCGACGAACACCGAATCCGAATCGTGGCAACACGAATCGCACAGCCAACCGACGAAGCAGAGCCCCGGAGTCCGAACCCGACAGATTCGTGACACCCAGCATTGGCCGGCACCAAGGCCTCGAGTCGGCGCCACCACACTCACCTTTTGGGGTGGTCCGTGCCGGACGACGCACCATCGCAGGCGCTGCCACCTCAGTCGACGTTACCTGCTAGCTACTCTAGCTATCACAGCTTCGCTAGCAGTCCACTCGGACGGGCGGGCGCCATGCCAGCGCACTACACGACGGTGCGCACCCTGCCGGCCGCCACCACCCCGTCTCGGCATTTACGTCACCGTGATGAAATTTGCCCTTGCCAGTCCGTCTACCCACCGAGACTCGGTGCACCGCCAAACACCGGTGACGCGGCCGCCTCATACCGATACTGGCGACGCGGGTCGGTCCCTGGGAAAAGGGGACGTGTCGTCGGTGCAGTTCATTGGCCTGCAACGCAACCAATACCTGCGTCTAGCAGCGGGAACGACACGTCCCCACTGATCAGCAAATCGACTCTCCGCTGAAATGCAAGCATTAATGGCAATGCTGGCAGGTCGCTCCCTAGTGGTGCGTCTCTGAATTAGCTGATCTTTTCGAGAGCAATTCGTCCACGGGCGACTTTCGCGAGGATGGACTCGGCGGTCGCGGTCCAGACGTACGGACGTGGATCGTCATTGTGCGCGTCGAGATATTCCTGGATCGAATCGATCAGATCGGGTACCGAGTGAAACACCCCGCGCCGCAGCGCTTTGTCCGTCAACTCGCGGAACCAGCGCTCGACGAGATTGAGCCAGGACGAGGAGGTAGGTGTGAAATGCAAGTGGAAACGCGGATGTTTGGCGAGCCAGGCTTGGGCGTTCGGGTGCTTGTGCGTGGCGTAGTTGTCGAGGATCAGATGGATGGTCAGCTCGTTGGGCACTTCACGGTCGATGGTGCGCAAGAACTTCAAGAACTCCTGATGACGGTGCCGGGGCAGGCATTGGCCGATCACCATGCCGGTGAGTACGTCGAGTGCCGCGAACAAGGTCGTGGTTCCGTGACGCTTGTAGTCGTGGGTCATCGTCTCGCCGCGGCCCCTGACCATGGGCAGCGACGCCTGCGTGCGGTCGAGGGCTTGCACCGACGACTTCTCATCCGCGCACAACACGATCGCCTTCTCCGGCGGATTCAGGTAGAGCCCGACGACGTCGACGAGCTTCTCCTCGAACCGAGGGTCGTTCGACAACTTGAAGGTGTCGACCCTATGCGGCTTGAGGCCCCGGGCCGACCACACGCGCTGCACGGTGTCTTTCGAGACTCCGACTGCGTCGGCCATTGTCCTGCAACTCCAATGAGTTTCGCCCTCGGGGCGATAATTCTGCGTCAGATCGAGAATCTTCTCGATCGTCTCCTGCGGAATCGACGCTTTGCGGCCACGGCCCTTACGGACTTCACCCAACCGGGCAACCCCGTCCTCTGCGAACCGTGCCCGCCAGTTCGACACCGACCCAGGCGACACGGACAACGCCCGTCCGATCGCGGCATCGGCCTGACCGTCGGCTGCCATCAATAACGCCTTGGCGCGAACCACCTCACGATGAGCACCCGACTGCGACCGAGCCAACAACTCGAGCACCTCACGCTGGCCCACGGACATCTCCAAGGCAGGAACCGGCTCTCTCATGCGGAAATCCTACCCAACAAAAGGGCATTCATTTGCGAGACACACCATACTAGTTGTGGCGGTTCGCCGTCCAACCCTGTGGCTCGCGTCTGGCACCGGCTCCCGCGGGTGGGGTCACGCCAGGGCCAGAACTCGGGAGCGTGCCTCCAGGTAGCGGCCGAGGAGGTCGAGCATCTCGGCGTCTGGGTGCGCGAGTTCGGGAAGGTTCTTCGCGCTCATGATCGTCAGGTCGACCGCGGCGACCTGCCGACGGCACTCGCCGAGCACCTCCGGTGTGATGGCGGCGGCGTCGAGCCGGTCGGTCAGGTACCGAATCGACTGATCCAGACCCAGACCCGGGTTGCGGGTTCCGTTGCCGGCCCTGCGGGTTTCGACCATCTGCCACCATGCTTCCAGCTCGCCCAGCACCGCGGGATCGGTGACCGCGATCCGCAACGCACGGTCGAGCGACTGCGAATCGGTGAGATCAACCTCACCCACACCTGCTGCGCGGCTGAGTATCTGGCCGAGCTGGTGGTTGGCGAGGCTGTCCCCGCGGCTCCACCAGTACGACACCATCACGTGTACCTTGCTCGCCGCGGCCAGCTCCCCCATCAGACCCTGTTCCCTTCAACGCAAGACGAAAATGTTCGAGTCCATCCTCACAGCCCGGCAACCGCCCCGCAGTCCCGGGTCACGGCTGTGGATCGGCGATTCAGGCTGCGCCGGGAGGTGTGGGCCGCCGCGCACATCGGGCACCACGTGCGCTCGCCGACGATCCACCCATTCGTCTCGGCAAACGCCACCGCCTCGGGCCGGCCGGCGACGGCAGCGGCGAAGGTGTGCTCGCACAGATCGCACCGCACCGTCCAGCCGCGCCTGCTTGTGGATCGCACCAATGTATAACCAGTCATGTTGTCCCCCGACGTCGACTCTCCGCTGCTCCAGCATGGCACAACTCGCGGCGTGTTGGGGGCCCACACACAGTGCGCCGTGGCCGTCACACCCCCCAGTCCCCCCTCGAC